>NZ_OZ060402.1:0-303474 GCF_964059045.1 Buchnera aphidicola (Eriosoma grossulariae)
ATATGCAAAACGTTTTAATATCATTTATTTATAATAAATATTATTAATTAAATAAAATATTATTAGTATTTTCATATAATCAAATATTTAATATATTTTTTTATTATCATATTTTACAATTTTTTTATTTGTATATTTTTTTTTTTATTTGTATAATTCTATTAATTTTCAAGATCATAAAAATAAAAATTTTAAAAAAGTAGGTTAATATATTTATGACAAAAAATATTTTTGATGTAATTGTTATAGGAGGAGGACATGCTGGAACTGAAGCAGCATCAGCTGCTGCAAGAATGAAAAAAAAAACTTTATTATTAACACAAAAAATTAATACAATAGGTTCATTATCATGTAATCCAGCAATTGGTGGAATTGGAAAAAGCCATTTAGTAAAAGAAATTGATGCATTAGGTGGTCTAATGGCTATAGTCACTGATTATGCAGGTATTCAATATAAAATATTAAACTCCAAAAAAGGACCAGCAGTAAAATCAACAAGAGCACAAACAGATAGAATCTTATATCAACAAAATATGATTAGATTATTAAAAAAACAAAAAAATTTATTTATTATTGAAGATGAAGTTGAAGATTTAATAATCAAAAATGATTTTATTCAAGGTATAATCACTAAAAACAAAAAAAAAATCTATGCAATATCTGTAATATTATCTACAGGAACATTTTTAAATGGTACAATCCATATTGGATCAAATAAATTAAAAGGAGGTAGAATAGGAGATCAATCTTCTATAATTTTATCAAAACGATTAAGAGAAATGCCATTTAAAATTAATCGATTAAAAACAGGAACACCACCAAGATTAGATGGAAAAACTATTGATTATAAAAAATTAAATATTCAACATGGGGATAATCCAACACCATATTTTTCATTTATAAAAAAAAATCATAATAGACCATTACAAATACCTTGTTATATTACCAACACTAATGAAAAAACTCATGAAATTATCAGATTAAATTTTTATAAAAGTCCAATATATCAAGGTAAAATAGAAGGTATAGGACCTCGATATTGTCCTTCAATAGAAGATAAAGTTTTTCGTTTTAAAGACAAAAATAGTCATCAAATATTTTTAGAACCAGAAGGTTTAACTACTAATATTATTTATCCAAATGGAATTTCAACTAGTCTACCATTAGAAACACAAAAAGAAATAATTAATTCTATTGTAGGTTTAGAAAAAACTAAAATCATTCAACCTGGTTATGCCATTGAATATGATTATTTTGATCCTAGAGATTTAAAATTAACATTAGAAAGTAAAATAATTAATGGTTTATTTTTAGCAGGGCAAATTAATGGTACTACTGGTTATGAAGAAGCAGCTGCTCAAGGAATATTATCTGGTATAAATGCTAGTTTATATGCATCAAATTTAGAACCTTGGTTTCCAAAAAGAGAACAAGCTTACATAGGTGTTTTAATTGATGACCTTTGTAATAAAGGCACGACTGAACCATATCGTATGTTTACATCAAGAGCTGAATACAGGTTATTATTAAGAGAAGATAATGCTGATATAAGATTAACTGAAATAGGTCAAAAACTAAATTTGATTGATGAATACAGATGGGAATATTACAATCAAAAAATAATTAAAATAAAACAAACAAAAGAAAAATTAAAAACAATGATTTTTCATCCTAATACAGAATCAACACTATATTTAAAGAATAAAAAATGTATTAATATTAAAAAAAAAATTACTGCTGAAGAATTGTTAAAAAGACCTGAAATTAACTACAAAGATCTCATGAAAATAAAATTAATACCGAATGTTCATTATGAAACCGAAATATTAGAACAAATTGAAATAGAAATAAAATACTTAGGATATATTCGACGTCAAGAAAATGAAATAAAAAAACAAACAAAAAATGAAAATACTAATTTATCTCCATACATCGATTATACAAAAATAGTAGGTTTATCAAAAGAAGTCATATCAAAATTAAATACTTACAAACCAATGACTATAGGACAAGCATCTAGAATTTCTGGAATTACTCCTGCAGCAATATCAATAATATTAATTTATTTAAAAAAAATATATTTAATTAATAAATATAAAAAAAACAATAACAATTAAATTATTTATATATTATTCATAATATAAAATTATATTAATTTTTTTATTTTTTAAAATTACCAATTTAAAAAAATAAATATTTATATATATACTATTTCAAATAATAATAATTATAAATTTATTCATAAAAATTTAAATTTTAATATATATTAAAATAAATAATATTTATTCAAAAATAATAAAAATTATTTTTTGGATAATAAATATATCAATAATTGAGTTTAAATTAAACATCTTAAATACATTTAATTAATTATTTTAAATTTAATCAAAAATATTTTTTATCTTGATTATTTATTAAAATAAATCAATACATTATAAAAATATTATAAATGTAATAAAAGGAAAAATATTTTTTATGTTTTCATCTGGAAAAAGTGATCCTCAAAATTATATTCATCATCATTTACAACATTTTACAATTAATTTAAACAACTTAAATTTTTTCAATAAAAATAGTACATTAAATAATTTTTGGAGTATTAATATTGATTCAATATTTTTTTCTTTTTTTTTAGGTTGTATATTTTTAATTATTTTTTATAAAATTTCAAAAAAATTACAAAAAAAAACACCAGGAAAATTACAAATATTTATTGAAATTATAATAAATTTTATTAACAAAAATGTAACAGAAATGTATCAAGAAAAAAATAAATTAATAGCACCTTTATCATTAACAATTTTTATATGGATTTTTTTAATGAATTTTATGGATTTAATACCTATAGATTATTTACCTATTTTAGGTCAAAAAATATTAGGAATTAAATATATGAGAATAGTACCATCTGCTGATGTTAATATTACATTATCTATGTCAATAGGTGTATTTATTTTAATTTTATATTATAATTTTAAAGTAAAAGGTTTTATTAATTTTATAAAAGAAATAACATTACAACCATTTAATCATCCTGCTTTTTTTATTTTTAATCTTGGATTAGAGTTAGTAACTCTATTTTCTAAACCTATATCATTAGGATTAAGATTATTTGGAAATATGTATGCCGGTGAAATGATTTTTATTATGATATCTAGTTTATTGCCATGGTGGTCTCAATGGATTCTAAATGTGCCTTGGTCAATCTTCCATATATTAGTAATTTTTCTTCAGTCTTTCATTTTTATGGTTTTAACAATTGTATATTTATCCATGGCATCTAAAAAACACTAATTATTATAATAATAATTTAAAATTTTATTTTTACATTAGAGCAAAATAATAATGGAACATTCTAACGTAGGTATGTTGTATATGGCTGCAGCTATGATGATAGGATTAGCTGCAATTGGTGCAGCAATTGGTATTAGTTTATTAGGAGGAAAATTTTTAGAAGGAGCTGCTAGACAACCTGATTTAATTCCATTGTTACGTACTCAATTTTTTGTTGTAATGGGTTTAATTGATGCCATTCCAATGATTGCAGTGGGATTAGCTTTATATATGATATTTGCTATTACATAATTTTATGAAAATATTTTTAATATATAAAATTATTCTTATACAAATCTTTATGCTGTAAACAGCATAAAGATTTGTATTTTATTTAATTACATTTAATTTAATCCAAGGTAAAATAATTTGAATTTAAATGCTACGATTTTAGGACAAACAATTTCGTTTATTTTTTTTGTTTGGTTTTGTATGAAATTTATTTGGCCTCCTGTAATTACAATGATTGAAAAAAGAAAAAAAGAAATTATAGATTCTTTTAATTTGATTAAAAAAAGAAAAACAGAATTATTATTAAAAGAAAATGAAATAAAAAAAATAATAGAACATGCTCATATAAAATCTGATGAAATTATAAAAAAAGCATATATTAGTCAGAATGATATTATTGAAAAAGCAAAAAAAAAAGCTATAAAAGAAGAACAAAAAATAATGGAAACAATGAATTTAAAATTAGAATTAAAATATAATAAAATCAATGAGGAACTACAAAAAAAAACAGGATTGTTAGCAATAATAATAGCAGAAAAAATATTAAAACGTTCTATTAATAAAAAAGACCATGAAAATCTTATTCATCAAATAATATCAAAATTTTAAGAAAAAAAATTGTGAATTACTATATTACTTTATCAAGACCTTATGCAAAAGCAATTTTTAATCTTGCTATCAAAACAGATACTATACAAGATTGGAATGAACAATTATTTTTTTGTTCAGAAATTTCAAAAGAATTATTTAAAAATAAAAAATACAATAATTATTTCAATAATGAAATTTTATTTAAAATATTTGTTACAATTGGGGAAAAACATATTAATCAAAAAACAAAAAATTTAATAAAAATCATGGCTAAAAATAAAAGATTAATATTATTTCCTAATATCTTTAATTTTTTTTGTAATCTAAAAAATAATTATAATAATATAATTAATTTAGAAATTGTATCATCTTTTCAATTAGAATTAAAAATTTTAAATATTGTTCATGAAAGACTATTACAATATTTTTCTAAAAAAATTATTTTTAAACATACTATTGATAATAGTATTATCGGTGGGTTAATTATTAAAATAGATGATCAAATTATTGATTGTTCAATTTTAAATCAAATTAAAAAATTAAATAACATATTAAATTTTTAAGAGAAAAATAATGTATGCAATTAAATGCTATTGAAATAAGTGAATTAATACAAAAAAGAATTACTCAATTTGAAATTGAGTATAAAATGGAAAATGAAGGAAAAATTATTTCTGTTGTTGATGGTATTATAAAAATATATGGTTTATCTCAAGTAATGCAAGGTGAAATGTTGTTAATACCATCATGCAAAACATTTGCAATTGCTTTAAATTTAGAAAGAGATTCAGTCAGTGCTATTATTATGGGACCTTATACACATATCACTGAAAATATGACTATTAAATGTACGGGTAAAATACTAGAAGTTCCTGTAGGAGAAGAATTGCTAGGAAGAGTAGTAAATACATTAGGTGAACCAATTGATGGAAAAGGAATAATTAATTATAAACAATTTTCTTCTGTTGAAAACCATGCTCCAAACGTCATTAACAGAAAATCTATTCATGAACCCATCCAAACTGGTTATAAATGTATAGATACTATTATTCCTATTGGAAAAGGTCAAAGAGAATTAATTATAGGAGATAGACAAACAGGAAAAACAACACTTGCTATAGATACAATTATTAATCAAAAAAAAACAAATATAAAATGTATTTATGTTTCTATAGGACAAAAAATCTCTAATGTTGTAAATATTGTTGAACAATTAAAAAATCATAAAGCATTACATAATACTATTATATTAGTAGCTTCAGCATCAGAATCAGCTGCTTTACAATATTTATCACCATATTCTGGATGTTCCATGGGTGAATATTTTAGGAATAAAGGTGAAGACGCTTTAATAATTTATGACGATTTATCTAAACATGCTATAGCATATAGACAAATTTCTTTACTATTAAAAAGACCACCTGGACGTGAAGCATATCCTGGAGATATATTTTATTTACATTCGCGATTATTAGAAAGATCAGCATGTATTAATGAAAATTATGTAGAAAAATTGACTAAAGGAAAAATAAAAAATAAAACAGGATCATTAACAGCATTACCCATTATTGAAACCCAAGAAGGAGATGTTTCTGCTTTTGTACCGACTAATGTTATTTCAATTACAGATGGACAAATATTTTTAGAAAGTAATTTATTTAATTCTGGTATTAGACCAGCAGTAAATCCAGGAATTTCAGTTTCTCGGATTGGAAGTGCTGCACAAACTCAAATAATTAAAAAATTATCTGGAGGAATTAGAACAGCATTAGCTCAATATAGAGAATTAGAAGCTTTCTCACAATTTTCTTCAGATTTAGATGATGTTACTAAAAAACAATTAATAAATGGGCAAAAAATAACTGAATTACTAAAACAAAAACAACATATGCCATTATCTATAGCAGAACAAGCTATACTTTTATTTGCTTCAGAAAATAATTATTTTGATGATATTGAAGTTAAAGATATTACTTTATTTGAATATAAATTATTAGAATTATTTAATGATAAACATAAACAACTAATACACAATATTAATAAAAATGGTTTATATAATGAAGAAATAAAAAATGAATTTCATTTAATTATTAAAAAAATTAATATAAAAGAATAAAACAAATTTTTTAAAAACGATAATTCAGGAATCATCATGGCTGTAGTAAAAGAAATAAAAAATAAAATTAATAGTATTATTAATACAAAAAAAATTACAAAAGCCATGGAAATGGTTGCTGTATCTAAAATGAAAAAAATTCAAGAAAAATTATTTAATTGTCGTCCATATTATGAAAATTTAATTAAAGTAATCAATCATATTACTTATGCTAATTTAGAATACAAACATCAATATTTTCAAAAAAGAAAAGTTAAAAATATCGGAATTATAATTATTTCTACTGATAGAGGTTTATGTAGTAATTTAAATACTAATCTTTTTAAAAAAATATTATTATATATTGAAAAGTATTCAAAAAAAAATATTACATTTAAATTAATTATTTTTGGATCTAAAGGTTGGAAATTTTTTAATGATTTAAATATTAATATATTAGGTGGAATGACAGGTATTCATGAAAAAATAAATATTTCTGAATTATTAGGACATATTCATATTTTCTTAAAAGAATATAATCAAAAATCAATTGATAAAATATCTATTGCTTATAATCATTTTTACAATACTATGATACAAAAACCCAAAATTATTAATTTATTACCAATAAATCAGACAATACAACAAGATGCAATCACAAGATGGGATTATATATATGAACCAAATTCCAAAATATTGCTAGATACCTTGTTAAACCGATTTATTGAATCTCAAATTTATCAAAGTATTTTAGAAAATTTAACAAGTGAACAAGCAGCTAGAATGATTGCGATGAAAACAGCAACTGATAATAGTAGTAATGTAATTAAAGAATTAAAATTAATTTATAATAAAGCACGTCAATCTTCAATAACACAAGAATTAATTGAAATTATTTCAGGTGCTTCTGTAATTTCAACTAATGAATAAAATAATTCGAGGTTTAGATGTCTGCTGGAAAAATTATTCAAATTATTGGTTCTGTAATTGATGTTGAATTTTCAACAAAATGTGTACCTAAAATATATCATGCTTTAGAAGTTCATAATAAAGGTTCTAAAATAATTTTAGAAGTACAACAACAATTAGGTTCAGGAATAGTAAGAACTATTTCTATGGGATCTTCTGATGGATTAAAAAGAGGATTATCTGTAATTAATTTACAACATGCTATAAAAGTTCCAGTTGGATCTTCTACATTAGGTAGAATAATGAATGTTTTAGGTCATCCAATTGATATGAAAAATGAATTTAAAAATAAAAATGGAGACCAAATTGAATATTGGGAAATACATCGCAATCCTCCAAAATATGAAGATCAATCTATTTCACAAGAAATATTAGAGACTGGAATAAAAGTTATAGATTTAATGTGTCCTTTTGCTAAAGGTGGAAAAGTAGGTTTGTTTGGAGGTGCTGGAGTAGGTAAAACAGTTAACATGATGGAATTAATTCGAAATATTGCCATAGCACATTCTGGATACTCTGTATTTACTGGAGTTGGGGAAAGAACAAGAGAAGGTAATGATTTTTACCATGAAATGAAAGCTTCAAAAGTATTAAATAAAGTTGCATTAGTATATGGTCAAATGAATGAACCTCCTGGTAATAGACTCAGAGTTGCATTTACAGGTTTAACTTTAGCTGAAAAGTTTAGAGATGAAGGAAAAGATGTTTTATTTTTTATTGATAACATATACCGTTATACTTTAGCAGGCACAGAAGTTTCAGCATTATTAGGTAGAATGCCATCAGCTGTTGGATATCAACCAACTTTAGCTGAAGAGATGGGGAAATTACAAGAAAGAATTACTTCAACTAAAAAAGGATCAATTACTTCTATTCAAGCTATTTACGTACCTGCTGATGATTTAACAGATCCTTCACCTGCAACAATATTTTCTCATTTAGATTCTACAGTGACATTAAGTCGAAATATTTCTTCTTTAGGTATTTATCCAGCTATTGATCCTTTAAATTCTAACAGTCGATTATTAGATCCTCAAATCGTTGGAGAAGAACATTATCAAACAGCTTTAAAAGTACAATCTATTTTACAACGTTATCAAGAACTAAAAGATATAATTGCAATTTTAGGAATGGACGAATTATCATCAGATGATCAAATACTTGTAAGTAGGGCAAGAAAAATACAACGATTTTTATCTCAACCATTTTTTGTAGCGGAAGTATTTACTGGATGTATCGGTAAATATGTTACATTAAAAGATACTATTAATGGTTTTAAAAAAATTATTATAGGGGAATGTGATCATATACCAGAACAAAATTTTTATATGATTGGTTCCATTGATGATGCTTTTAAAAAATAAAAACATATAATTTGATGTATTAATACTGGAATACATTATGAATTGTTATCTTAATGTTGTTAGTCTCGAAAAAAAAATCTTTTCAGGAAAGATATTAAAAATAAAAATATCCGGTATAGAAGGAGAACTTGGAATTTATCCTGGTCATTCTCAATTGTTAACCATGATTCAACCAGGATTATTAGCCTTAACCAATATAGATAAAACAACAGAATATATTTATTTATCCGGTGGTATTTTAGAAATACAACCGCAATTAATTACTATTTTATCTGATACAGCAATCCGAGGAGTAGATTTAGATATTGAATTAATAAAAAAATCAAAAAAAGAAGTAGAAAAAATGATTAAAAATAATGTTAACAAAATTGATTTAAAAATAAAATTAATACAAACTATTGCAAAATTGAAAGTTATTGAAGTGATGAAAAAATCAAAAAATTAAAATGTTATCAATGAAAGCTTTTTAATTAAAATTTTAATTAAAAAGCTTTCATTGATTTAAAAAATTTTAAAAAATATAAAATTTTTATGTATATATAATGAATTATATTTAATTATAATAATATTTATAATTATTTAAATTTATTATTAGTAATAAAAATTTTTTTAAAAAATTTTAAATAAATATGATTAAATAGATTATTTTTAGATTAAATATCTAAATTTTGTACATTTAAAGCATTTTCTTCAATAAATTTTTTTCTTGGTTCTACAGAATCACCCATTAATATTGAAAATAATTGATTAGCAGAAATAGCATCTTTAATAGTTATCTGAAGCATATTTCTTGTTTCTGGATTCATAGTTGTCATCCATAATTGCATAGGATTCATTTCACCTAAACCTTTATATCTTTGTATGTAAATATTTTTTAAAGATTTTTTTATTAACCAATTTAATGTGTTTTCCAAGTTATTTATTAGGATTACATCATTATCTTTTTCAATATACAGATCTTTATTAATTAGATGATTAATTTTTATGTTAAATAAAACAATTTTTTTATATGCTTCACTATTAATGAAATCATAGTTTAATATATAAATATGTTTTTCTCCATATGAAGAAACTGTAATGATAGGTTCAAATATTTTTTTTAAAAAATTATATTGCAATAAACCATTATATTGCAATTTATTAAATTCTTTTTTATTTAAACAATTAATTAAATTATTCATCCATGTTTTTACAATCAAAGAATTATAAAAATTATTTATTACTGGTTGATATATTAATTCATATAATATATTAAGAGGTAAAATATAAGAAATTTTTTTAATTAAGTTTTTAATTAAACAATATTCTTCAATAATTTTTTTAAATATATTTGGTTTAATTAATTTTTTTTCTGGTTTTTTAATATAAACAGAAATTTTTTCTAATGCTATTTTTATTTTATATTTTAATATTTCTTCATCATTTTGAATATATTTTTCTTCTTTACCTTTTTTTACTTTATATAATGGTGGTTGAGCAATATATATATATCCTCTTTCAATAATTGCTGGCATAAATCGATAAAAAAAAGTTAATAATAATGTTCTAATATGTGAACCATCTACATCAGCATCTGTCATAATAATAATTTTTTTATATCTTAATTTATCTGGATTATATTCATTTTCACCAATACCACATCCCAACACTTTGATTAATGTAGTTAATTCTGTTGAAGATAATATTTTATCTAATCTAGATTTTTCTACATTTAATATTTTCCCTTTTAAAGGTAAAATAGCTTGAAAACGCCTATTTCTTCCTTGTTTAGCCGATCCTCCAGCAGAATCTCCTTCTACAAGATAAATTTCAGATAAGCAAGGATCTTTTTCTTGACAATCTGCTAACTTTCCTGGTAATCCTATTAAAAAATCTAATGAATTAGTTTTTCTAGTAATTTCTCTAGCTTTTTTAGCAGCTTCTCGAACACGTACTGATTCTATTATTTTTCCAAGAATTAATTTAGAATCATTAGGATTTTCTAATAAAAAATCAATAAGATATTCGTTAATCAAAGATTCTACCACTGATTTTACTTCAGATGAAACTAGCTTTTCTTTTGTTTGTGAAGAAAACTTTGGATTAAACATTTTTATTGAAATAATAGCTGTTAGTCCTTCTCTAACATCTTCACCAGAAATGTTAATTTTATTTTTTTTATTATATCCTTCTTTTTCTATATATGTATTGAAAGTTCTTGTCATAGCTGATCTAAATCCAACTAAATGAGTACCTCCATCTTTTTGCGGAATATGATTAGTAAAACAATGTATATTTTCTTGAAAAGAATTGTTCCATTGCATCCCTATTTCCACTTCAATCTGATCTTTTTGAGCTACAAAAAAAAATATATGAGAATGAATAGATAATTTATTTTGATTTAAAAATTTAACAAAAGATTTAATACCTCCTTTGTAATGATAACAATCATGTATATTTTTTTTTAAATTCTTTAAATGAATAGATACTTTTGAATTTAAAAATGATAATTCTCTTAATCTTTTAGATAAAACTATATATTCAAATTTTGTTTGTTTTTTAAAAATTTTATAACTAGGCCAAAAATGAATATATGTTCCGGTATTTTTATTAGAATTAAATTCTTCTAATGATCTTTGAGGTACACCATTAAAATACCATTGTTTATATGACATATTATTTTTTAAAACAACTAATTTTAATTTTTCTGATAAAGCATTAACAACTGAAATACCAACTCCATGTAAACCACCAGATATCTTATAAGAATTATCGTCAAATTTACCACCAGCATGTAATACAGTCATGATTACTTCAGCAGCAGATATACCTTCTTCTTGATGTAAATCTATTGGAATTCCTCTTCCATTATCTTGAACTGATATTGAATTATCATCGTGAATTGTCACAATTATTTCAGTACAATATCCTGCTAAAACTTCATCTATGGAATTATCTACTACTTCAAATACCATATGATGTAAACCACTACCATCATCTGTATTACCAATATACATACCAGGTCGTTTTCTTACTGCATCCAATCCTTTTAATATTTTTATATTAGATGCATTGTAATTATTAGACATTCATACTCCTAATCAATATAAATAAAAATGATATTAATTATTTTTGTCCACATTGTTATATTTATTTTATTATCATTTTTATGTATAATAACATTACTTATATATATATTTGTAAAGGATAAAAAATATTTTTAAAAAAAATAATAAAATATTATCTTTAAAAAATATTTTAATGTTGTTGAAAAAAATAAAAAATAAATCAATTACATTCGAATTGGCATAATAATATATTTAGAAAATGTTTTAATTGTATCTTCAATTTGAATACTAGATATTGGTATATTTAATATAAATCTAACATTATCACCTTGAATAATATTTAATACATCTAAAATATAATTTACATTAAAAGAAAATTCTATTTTTTCAAAATTATTTTGATAATGAAGATTGATAATTTCTTCAGCTAATTCATCTATTTGATTATTACTAGTAATTTTTAATTGATTATCACTAATTATAAAAGATATACCTCTAAATTGTTCGTTACATAAAATAGCAACTCTTAATATTGAACTACGTAATAATTTTGTGTTAATTTCAATAATTTTTTTTTTATTACTCAATAAAATATTAGAATAATTAGGAAATTTTTCATCTATCAATTTTGTAGTAAATATTAAATCTTTTTTTTGAATAGATATACTTTGTTTAGTAATAAATATTTTTAACATATCCTTAGAATAATTTAAAATTTTAATTAATTCTACAACACCTATTCGAGAGATAATAATTGAAAATTCTGAAATAAAATTTTGAAATGAAATGTTACAAATAGCTAATCTATAACCATCAGTAGTAACACTACGAATATTATTTTTTTTGATTTCAAATAACATACCATTTAAATAGGATCTGATATCTTGTTTAGCCATGCAAAAATAAGTTGATGCAATCATATATTTTAAAAATTTTTCTTGTAGTATAAAACTAGTTTGAATCGAATTAATGAACTTTGGAAATTTAGGAAAATTTTTACTATTTAAAGTAGATAAAGAAAAAAAAATTTTATTTGATTTTAAAATTATTTTATCATTTTTTAAATATACTTGAATAATAGATTGAGGTGGTAATGAACGACAAATATTTAAAAATTTACGTCCAGGAATAGTTATTGTTCCAATAACATAAGGTGTGGATAAAATAATTTTAGCTATTATTTCTATTTCTAAATTAGTACTTATTAAAAATAAAAATCCTTTTGTAACATTGATTAAAATATTATTAATAATTGGAAAATCAATATTCTTACCTAATAAAATACTAATTTTTTGTACAGATTCTAACAATATTTTTTGTTCTATAGTAAATTTCATAAATTTATATTGATAATGTTTTAATTAAGTTGAAAAAGTCATTATTGATGTTATGATTTTTTTGTATTAATTGTTCTATAGTTCTACATGCATGTAAAACTGTTGTATGATCACGTCCTCCAAAAGCATTACCAATTTCTGATAAACTGTAATTAGTTAATTTTTTTGTAATAGCCATTGCAATTTGTCTAGATAAAACTATTGATCTTAAACGTTTTTTAGATAATAAATCAGTTAATTTAATTTGATAATATTTTGATACCATTTTTTGAATGATATCAATAGTTACTATTTGTGTTTTATTAAATAAATTGTATAATATTTTTTGAACAAAATTAATTGTAATTTTTTTATGATTAAAAATAGATTTTATAATAATTGTATTAATTATTATTTCTAAGTCTCTGACATTAGAATGTAATTTTTTAGCTATAAAATAAGCTACATCTTTTGATAATAAAATATTTTTTTCATAAGCTTTATGAATGAGAATAGACATTCTAGTATTTAACTCAGGTGGATTGATTGCTATAACTAAATCAAAGTTAAATTTTAATTTTAAAAAATCTTCTATTCCTTTAATTTCTTTAGGATAACAATTAGCAGTTAAAATAATTTGTTGATTTCCTTGTAGTAAAGTATAAAATGTATGAAAAAATTCTTCTTTGCATTTTTCTTTATCTGAAAAATATTGAACGTCATCAATTAAAAAAAAATCTACTGATTTATAATAATTTTTTAATCGATCAATTATTTTATATTTTAATGCATAAATTATATTTTTAATAAATAATTTGGAATTAATATATATAATTTTAGCATTTTTTTTATTTAAAATAACATTATTTGTTACCGCATTTAATAAATGTGTTTTACCTAAACCAGTTTTACTATATAAAAACAAAGGATTGTATTTTTTTCCAATATTGTTTGCAATTTGATATGTTATAGAACGTGCTAAATGATTAGATTTTCCTTCTACAAAATTATCAAAATTATAGTTTTTGTTAATATTTGAACAATAAGATAAATTTAATTGAGATTGATTAATATGAATTTGATTTATCATAAAATTATTTTTTTTTTTATTTTAATTGATTTTTCTTTTTCTTTATTTAAAATTTCTTGAATAATTTTAATTTTTAATAAAGGATGATTAGGTCCAAAATAACTATAAAGTAATTGATTAAAATCATGAAGATATTTTTTCTTAATCCAATCTAAAACAAATTGATTTGGAGCATATAATTCAAATATATTATTATTTATTAATTGAGCTTTTAATGGTCTAATCCACATACTAAATTCAATTGGTGACAATTTATTTTTCAAAATAGTTAAAAAATATTTCCAAATATATAATGACACAATATTCTCCATAATTAATAATTTAACAACATAGATTAATAGAAAAATATTTTTTTATATTTTTTATTTTTATAAGATTAAAAACAAATAAAAAAATAAAATTATTATTTAATGTATATTTTAAAAATTATTATTAAAAATATCTTTTTTCATATTTTTAATATTTTATAATTTATGTAATAATTATATATATTTACTATAAAAAATATAAACAATAACAATCAATAAAAATATTTATAATTATATTTTTTTAAAATATAATTTTATTAATGATATATATATTAATAAAAAATATTTTAAACATAAATTGATTTTTATCTTTAAAAAAGATTTTTCAATGCCATAGCCATAAGCAATAACCTTGGTAAATAAATTACATATGATAGAATTGACATAAATTTACTAGAACAATATATATAATGAAAATAAATATATTAATAAATAAAATATAAGGATAAAAAAATGAAAAGAACATTCCAACCATCTATTATTAAAAGAAATCGTAGACATGGTTTTCGTTCTCGTATGTCAACTAAAAATGGACGATATATTTTATCTCGTAGAAGAAGTAAAATGCGTGCTTGTTTAACTGTTTCTTCTAAATAATATCTATATGTAATGTGTAGATATTATTTTAAAAAAAAATTAAAATTATTAAAATCAAAAAATTTTAACTATGTTTTTAAAAAACAAAATAAAGTAATTTACAAAGAATTTATTATATTATCTTGTATAAATAATTTATTTTATCCTCGTCTCGGTTTAATTGTATCTAAGAAAAATATTAATAAATCTCATGAAAGAAATCGTATTAAAAGATTAATTCGAGAAACTTTTAGATTATCACAATATAAATTATCACACATGGATTTTGTTGTAATTGTAAAAAAAAACGCAAAAAAGAATAATAATATAACATTAATTAATATTTTAAAAATTTTATGGATGGAATATTATCAATAAAAAATTTTTTATTCTTGTATTTTAATATATTTCATCAAAAAATTTTTATTAACTATTTTATTTGAATAATTACTATAATTTATTTTATTTAAATTGTATTGTTTTCAAAAAATATATTTTATGAAAATACATTTTAAAAAATTTAAAATAATTTATATTTTTATGAAAAAAAATACATTATTAATTAATAATAAAATCAAAAGAGATTTCAAATAATGGATTTATTAAAACGTAATTTTTTTGTTTTTTCTTTTATATTCATTTCTGTATTATTGTGGCAAACATGGGGGAATGAATTAAAAATTAATCATCAAAATAAAAATCAACAAAATATAATTTTTTCTGCATTGAAAAAAAATAATTTTATTAATAAAAAAAAATATGTAATTTTAGAAAATGATGTTGTTTCTATTATTATTAATCAAAATGGAGGAAATATAGAAAAAGTTATTTTATTAAAGTATAAAGATTCATTAAACTCAATTAAATTATTTCATTTATTAGAAAATAAAAAAAATTTTATTTATCATGCACAAAGTGGAATAATTAAAAATTATCAATTAAATCATTTTAATCATCAAATTTATCCTTTTTATAAGTCTAATAATAAATTATTTAAATTAAAAAAAACAGAAAAAGAATTAAGAATTCCTTTTTATTGGGTAGACAAAGATGGTATTGAATATATCAAAACATTTATTTTAAAAAATGGAAAATATTATCTTAAAATTGAAGATAAAATAAAAAATAATAAAAATATTCCATTAAATATATCCATATATAGACAGTTAAAACAAACTAGTAAATTACCTGTGCAAGAAAAAAATAAAAATAATAACTTTTCTTTACATACTTATCGTGGTTCAGCATATTCGACTGAAAATGAAAAATATAAAAAATTAGAATTTAATAAAAGTAATAATATACCATTAAATATTCAAACTTCTAATGGTTGGATTGCAATGCTACAACAATATTTTATTAGTGCCTGGGTGCCAATTATTCCAAAAGATAATATAATTTATACTAATTTTTTAAAAGATCGTAATCTTTCTATTATTGGATATAAATCTAATGCAGTATTTATAGCTCCTTTTTCTAATTATAGTTTTAAATCTCATCTTTGGATTGGTCCTGCAATTCAAGATGAAATGAATAAGATAGCTAATCATCTTGATTTAACAGTTGATTATGGTATATTTTGGTGGTTATCTCAACCATTATTTAAGTTATTAAAATTTTTTCATATGTTTATTGGGAATTGGGGTGGTTCTATTATTGTTATTACTATTTTAATTAAATTAATAATGTATCCTTTAACTAAATCGCAATATTTATCTATGGCAAAAATGAGAAAATTGCAACCTAAAATTAATCAAATTAAAGAAAAATATCATGATGATCCAAAAAAAATGAGTAAAGAAATAATTTTTTTATATAAAACTGAAAAAATTAATCCATTGAAAGGATTTGTTCCTTTATTAATTCAAATGCCTATTTTTTTAGCTTTATATTATATGTTAATTAATGCAGTCGAATTAAGACATGCTCCATTTTTATTTTGGATAAATGATCTTTCAGGAAAAGATCCTTATTTTATTTTACCAATATTAATGGGAATAACTATGTTTTTAATTCAATATATTTCTCCCAATACCATTACTGATAAATTACAAAAAAAAATTATGAATTTTATGCCTTTAATATTTACAATATTTTTCTTATGGTTTCCTTCAGGTTTAGTTTTATACTATATAATTAGTAATATAATCACAATCTTACAACAAAAAATAATTTCTCGTAGTTTAAAGTATATTAATTACTCAAAATAATAAAATATAAAAATTTTTTTATAAAAATATTAAAATATATTAAAAAATATTAATAATATTTTTTATTTTAAATCAAAAGAAAAATAAAAAAATGATCTTTTATGATACGATTATAGCTCAATCTACTCCAGTAGGAAAGGGTGGGATAGGAATAATAAGGATATCAGGTATTGATGCAGATAAAGCAGCCATTATGGTTTTAGGGAAAATACCAATTCCAAGATATGCAACATTTTCATTGTTTAAAGATAATAAAAAAAATGTTTTAGATGAAGGTATAGCTATTTGGTTTCCAGCTCCTTATTCTTTCACAGGAGAAAATATACTAGAATTACAAGGACACGGTAGTCCTATAATTTTAGATTTATTAATTAAAACTATTTCATCTATTCCTGGTATTAGAATAGCAAAACCAGGAGAATTTTCTGAAAGAGCTTTTTTAAATGAAAAATTAGATTTAATTCAAGCTGAAGCTATTTCTGATTTAATTAATGCTAATTCCGAAAAATCTATTCAACTTTCATTAAGATCGATGAAAGGAGAATTTTCTAAATATATTTATCAGTTAGTTAAAAAAATAAATAATATTCAATTAAAAGTTGAAGGATCTATTAATTTTATTGAACTTGAAGATATAAAATTATCAAAAAATTATATATATAAAAAATTATTAAATATATTAAATGATTGTAATATTATTCATAAACAAGCTAGACAAGGTAGTGTTTTAAAAGAAGGTATTAAAGTAGTTATTGTTGGTCAACCAAATGCTGGAAAATCTAGTTTATTTAATCAGTTATGTGCTGATAACAAAGCTATAGTAACTAATATTAAAGGTACTACTAGGGATGTTTTACATGAATATATTAACATTAAAAATATTATATTTCATTTAGTAGATACTGCAGGATTACGTAATCCTACAAATGAAATTGAAAAAATTGGTATTGATTTATCATGGAAAGAAATTTATAATTCTGATCATATATTATTTGTGATTGATGGTAGTATGAATTTTGAAAAACAATCACAATTATATTTAAAATATGTTGCTCTTTTCCCTAAAAACATAAATGTTAGTATTATAATTAATAAAAATGATTTATTTTTAAAAAAGAATAATTTTTTTAAAAATAAAAATAATTTATTATATTTGTCATCATTAACTGGTGAAGGAATTGAAGCATTAAATCAACATTTATTAAAAACGCATATATCTAATATTGATAATACAGAAAGTTTATTTTTAGCTAGAAGAAGACATTTAAATATATTAAATGAAATTTATTTAATAATTTTGAATAGTAAAAAAAATTGGATTTTATCTCAAAATCTTGAATTATTAGCTGAAAATTTAAATATTGTAAAAAATAAATTAAATGAAATTACTGGAGTGGTAAAAAACAAAAATATATTAGATGAAATTTTTTCTAAATTCTGTATTGGAAAATAATTGTGATTTAAGATAAATATAAAAATTAAATTTGATTTATATAATAATAAAAATATTGTTTTGTTAAAATTTAAATATATCTTTTTTTATTTTGATTTTTAATTCATATATAAAAATTTTTTATTCATATATAAAAAATATATGCCCGAAGGCGGAATTGAACCACCGACACGGGGATTTTCAGTCCCCTGCTCTACCAACTGAGCTATTCGGGCAATATTGTTATTTAATCATTAATTTTCTATTAAAGTCAATCTTTTTATTGATTTTTTAATAAAAAATAATTTTATAAGATATAAATAAACTATTTAATAAAATATATTTATATATTACAAATAATATAATCACTGCATTATATGCTATTATGCTATAATTAAATTTTAAAATTATATCAAATCCATTATATTAATAAAAAAAAACATATAACCCTTGAAAGTTTTAATAAGAATCCTCATATCTGAAGATAAGTACTATTACTTTTAGTATATTTTAATAAATTTTTAAATTTATTAAAATAATTTATTAGATTTATTAAAAGGAAAATTATTACATGAAAATTCGTCCATTACATGATCGTGTTATTGTAAAAAGACAAGAAGCAGAATCTAAATCAGCTGGTGGAATTGTATTAACTGGTTCAGCTGCTAGTAAATCTACTCGTGGAACTGTAATTGCAGTAGGAAATGGTCGTATCTTAGATAATGGTAATATTAAAGCACTAGATGTAAAAGTTGGAGACATTGTAATTTTTAATGAAGGTTATGGTGCTAAAACAGAAAAAATGGATCATGAAGAGGTTTTAATTTTAACTGAAAGTGACATTTTAGCAATTGTTGAATAATAAACAATCTGCTTATTTTTTTAACTAAAAAAAGAAATTGAAGGAATGTCAAATGGCAGCTAAAGATGTAAAATTCGGTAATGAAGCTAGAGTAAAAATGCTTCGTGGTGTAAATGTGTTGGCTGATGCTGTAAAAGTAACATTAGGACCTAAAGGACGTAATGTAGTTTTAGATAAATCTTTTGGAGCACCAAGTATTACTAAAGATGGTGTTTCTGTTGCTAGAGAAATAGAATTAGAAGATAAATTTGAGAATATGGGAGCTCAAATGGTTAAAGAAGTAGCATCGAAAGCAAATGATGCTGCTGGTGATGGAACTACTACTGCTACATTATTAGCTCAAGCAATAGTTAATGAAGGCTTAAAAGCAGTAGCGGCTGGTATGAATCCCATGGATTTAAAAAGAGGTATTGATAAAGCAGTAATTAATGCAGTAGCAGAATTAAAAAATTTATCAGTTCCTTGTTCTGATTCTAAAGCTATTACCCAAGTAGGTACAATTTCTGCTAATGCTGATGAAAAAGTTGGTTGTTTAATTGCAGAAGCTATGGAAAAAGTAGGCAATGATGGAGTTATTACTGTAGAAGAAGGAACAGGTTTAGAAGATGAATTAGAAGTAGTAAAAGGGATGCAATTTGACAGAGGATATTTATCACCTTATTTTATTAATAAACCAGAAACTGGAATTGTTGAAATAGAAAATCCATATATTTTAATGGCTGATAAAAAAATATCTAATGTTAGAGAATTATTACCTTTATTAGAAGCAGTAGCTAAATCCAGCAAACCACTATTAATTATTGCTGAAGATTTAGAAGGTGAAGCATTAGCAACATTAGTAGTAAATTCTATGCGAGGAATTGTTAAAATTGCAGCAGTGAAAGCACCAGGATTTGGTGATAGAAGAAAAGCAATGTTACAAGATATTTCTATATTAACTGCTGGTTCCTTAATTTCTGAAGAACTTGCTATGGAATTAGAAAAAGCAACTTTAGAAGATTTAGGTCAAGCCAAAAGAGTGGTAATTACTAAAGATACCACTACAATTATTGGTGGGATAGGAAAAAAACAAGATATACAAAATAGAATTAATCAGATCCGCCAACAAATTCAAGAAGCTACTTCTGATTATGATAAAGAAAAATTAAATGAACGTTTAGCAAAATTATCAGGTGGTGTAGCTGTATTAAAAGTTGGTGCAGCAACAGAAGTAGAAATGAAAGAGAAAAAAGCTAGAGTAGAAGATGCTTTACATGCAACTCGTGCTGCAGTAGAAGAAGGAGTAGTAGCTGGTGGTGGTGTAGCTTTAGTACGTGTAGCTCAAAAAATTTCTAATATTACTGGTCAAAACGAAGATCAAAATGTAGGTATTCGTGTTGCACTACGTGCTATGGAAGCACCATTGCGTCAAATTGTTTCCAATTCAGGAGAAGAACCATCTGTAGTTACAAATAATGTAAAAGATGGAAAAGGAAATTATGGATATAATGCTGCTACTGATGAATATGGTGATATGATAAATTTTGGAATATTAGATCCAACAAAAGTTACTAGATCTGCATTACAATATGCTGGTTCTGTAGCAGGATTAATGATTACCACAGAATGCATGGTAACTGATTTACCAAAAGAAGAAAAACCAGAAATGAATGTACCATCTGGTGGTGGAATGGGTGGTATGGGCGGTATGATGTAAATTTTTTAAAATTTTTATTAATGTATATCTCCAGGCTATTTTATATAAAAATAGCCTGGAGATTTATTTTTTATTTTATTATAAAATATTATTATAATAATCATCATTAATAATAAAAATAATTACATATATAAAATTTTTTAACAAAATATGTTATTAATTAAACATAATGATTATAATTAATAACATTATTAATAATATTATTTTTGACTGTTTAAATATAAAAATAATTTTAATTATCAAATTAAATTGTAATTAATATTATTAAATGTATTTCATTTTTATTGATTATAAAAAATTATTTAAAAAATTTTAATTTTTATTTAATTGATTTTTATTGTGCGTGTAAACTAAAAATATTATTAATTAATAGAGAAATGTATGACTATATATAACAGTAATAATTTTAAAATTGGTTTAAAAATTATTTTTGAAAACGAACCTTGTTGCATTGAAAGTAGTGAATTTATTAAACCTGGAAAAGGTCAATCTTTTACACGTATTAAAATTCGCAAATTATTAACAGATCAATTATTAGATAGATCATTTAGATCAACAGAATATTTTAAAAAAGCTGATATTTTTGATGTTAAATTATTATATTTATATAATGACAACATTTGTTGGCATTTTTTAAATACTCAAAATTTTGAACAATATTCTGCAGAAAAAAAATTATTGTATAAAAAATTACAATGGTTAATTGAACAAAATTATTATATGACTACTTTATGGAATAATCAGATTATTTCTGTAATACCGAGTAATTTTGTTGAATTAAAAGTAATAAAAACAACACCTGGAATTAAAGGAGATTCTTTAAACAATAATGTAAAAATTGCTATATTAAATAACAATGCAAAAATTAAAGTACCATTGTTTATAAAAACAGGAGAAATAATAAAAGTAGACACAAGATCAAATCAATATATTTGTAGAATTAAAAACAATTAAAAATTTATTTAATATTATTATAATATAGATTATATTTATATTGATTTTTATTAAAATTCATTTCCTTTTATATATTTTCTATAACTATCCCATTCAAAGTTTAACCATAAACTATTACCCAGTCGCATACGATCTATTACTCTTTCACCTAATAAATTAGTCATTCCTCGATAATTTAAATTAGATAACATTCCAGTAGCACGTTTAGAAGATGAACGACGGTCTACTATTTGATTAATAATCACTTTTTCGTAACGTGATTCCGTTTGCATACCTATTTCATCAATCATTAACAAATCGACAGTACTTAAATTATTTAATAATTTCTCTTCTGTATTAGCACTAAAACCATTAAAGGTGCTTTTTATATTTGACATTAAATCAGCAACAGTTACAATTAAAACACTTTTTCCATTTAATATTAAATAATTACCTATTGCAGAAGCTAAATGATTTTTTCCAGTACCTGGTCTTCCAGAAAAAATAAAACTAGATATATTGAAATTAAAATTTTTGGCATATTTTTTTGCACAATCTAACACTTTTTTATGACCATTATGATGTATTCTATAATTATCAAATGAACAATTTATATATAATTCTTTGATTCCTGATCTACCTAAAATTTTTTCCATTTTTGTTGCTTGATTTTCTCTTAAAATGGATTCAGAAGATAATCTTCCTTGTTCTTGATTCCAAGATAATAATTCAGATTCATCTTTAAATTTTGGTTTTATTCTATGAGGTACTAGTTGTTGTAATCTTTTTAAAAGATTTGTGTATTTTTGCATTTTTGTTGATCTCAAAAATATATAATAATAATAAAATTAAAAATTTTAATTTTTAAATTAATTGAATGATTAAAAATATTTTTTAAAATAAAAATCATTTTAAATTAATCAATAGAATAATTTATTACCTACGAATATATAAATAATAAGATACTTTTTTATTATTTTTTTGTTTATATAAATGCCAATTTTTTGGAATATTCAATAAATTAAAATCATTTTTTTTTTCAATATAAATTATAGATTGAGATTCTAAACAATTGTATGTTTCTAAAAAAAATATTATCTTTGAAATCAGTTCTTGATCAAAAGGAGGATCAATAAATATAATTTGATATTTTTCCTTATTTTGTTTTAACCAATGAAAAAAATTATCATGAATAACATTACAATAATTTAAAATTTTTAACCTTATTAAATTTTTTTTTAATTGATTAATAGATTTTTTATTAATGTCAATTAAAGTAACTGATTTTGCAAAACGAGAAATAGATTCTATACCCAGTGCACCACTGCCCGTAAAACAATCCAGACATTTTGAATTTTGAATATCTTGATTTAACCAATTAAATAATGTTTCCCTCATGTAATTAGTAGTTGGACGTATATTATTATTTGAACAAATAGATATTAAACTATTTTTTAAATATCCTCCAATAATTCGAATTTTGCCATAATTACTGTTCATTTTTATATTAAATTTATATGTTATTTATTACTTATTATAATAAAAATTAAGATATATTTAAAATATTTATTATATTACAATAATATTAAACATTTTAAAATATTTAATTTTTAATCTTATATATTAGGAAAATTTTATGACAAAAGATAAAAAACGGAATTTTTTTTCTTTTTTTTCTTTCAAAAATAAAAAACAAATTTTAAAAAAAGAAGATAATCATTCTAAAGATTTAATTATTCTTAAAAAAAAACCTATTAATCTATTTAATAAAGAAGATGTATCTCAAAAAGAAAAAAAAAATTATATTTCAAATATTAATCATAATGTTAAAAAAAAGAATTGCAATTTATTCATGAGATTGAAAAATAGTTTATATAAAACCAGTAAAAAATTTAGTATAAATTTTATAAATTTATTTTCCAAAAAAAATATTAATTGTTCTATTTTTGAAGAATTAGAAGAAAAGTTATTATTAGCAGATATTGGTTTAGATACTACAGATTATATTATTAATAATATTAAAAAAAAAATTAATGATATAGAAATAAATAATTTTAATTGCATTTATACAATTTTAAAACAAGAAATGTTAACAATTTTAAAAAAAACAGAAAAACCATTCTTAAATAATCAAAATTATGTTCCATTTGTAATTTTAATTGTAGGAGTAAATGGAGTAGGAAAAACAACAACAATTGGTAAATTAGCTAAAAAATATAAATTACAAGGAAAATCTGTTATGTTAGCTGCAGGTGATACATTTAGATCAGCAGCAGTAGAACAATTACAAAAATGGGGGGAATTAAATGATATTATAGTAATATCTTCACCAATTCAAAAAGTTGATCCAGCTTCTGTCATTTTTAATTCTTTAGAACATGCTCTAGCTAATAAGATTGATATCTTAATTATAGATACTGCAGGAAGATTACATAATAAATTTGATTTGATGCAAGAACTAAAAAAAATTATACGAGTTATTAAGAAAAAAATTTCTCTAGCACCTCATGAAATTTTATTAATTATTGATGCATGTACTGGTCAAAATGCAATAAATCAAACTAAATTATTTCATGAAAATTTAGGTTTAACTGGTATTATATTAACAAAAGTAGACGGTACTGCTAAAGGTGGAATAATTTTTCCCATTGCTCATAATTTTAAAATTCCGATAAAATATATAGGTATTGGAGAAAAAGAATTGGATTTAATAAAATTTAATAGCATAAATTTTGTTGATGTTTTATTTGAAAAAAGATAAATAAAATTTAATGATTTGATATATAAGATTAATAAAAATAATAAATATCACTAGTTATGAATATAAATAATAATCTTGATTAAAAAATAATTCAATATGTCAGTATATTATATTTATAAAATAATTATATAATATAAGGTTGTATAACAAATTATATTTTATGGTATATAATATAATTAAATTTTTTAAAAATACGGATTATAAAGTTTTTAAAATAATATTAATAACAATATAATTAGTAAAAACGAGTTATTAAATGATTAATAAAAAAAATAGATTTATAATCACTTCTTTAGGAAATCTTGAATCTTATATTAGATCAGCTAATTCTTGGCCTATGTTATCATTAGAAGAAGAACAGTTTTTATCTAAAAGATTATATTTTGATAGTGATTTAAATGCAGCTAAGACTTTAATTTTGTCTCATTTGCGTTTTGTTATACATATAGCTAGAAGTTATTCAGGATATGGTTTACCTCAAGCGGATTTAATTCAAGAAGGTAATATAGGATTAATGAAATCAGTTCGAAGATTTAATCCAGAAGTAGGAGTACGTTTAGTATCTTTTGCAGTACATTGGATCAAATCTGAAATTCATGAGTACGTATTAAGAAATTGGAGAATCGTAAAAATTGCTACAACAAAATCACAAAGAAAATTATTTTTTAATTTAAGGAAAACAAAAAAAAGATTAGGTTGGTTTAATGAATCTGAAGTAAATATAGTAGCTAAAGAGTTAGGTGTTAGTAGTGAAGATGTAAGAGAAATGGAATCTCGTATGTCGGCACAAGATATTACAATTAATTTAAACAATGAAGAAGATTCTCCAGATGGAAAAATTACTACTGTTATGCCATATCTAAAAGATAATGCATCAAATTTCGCTAATTTATTAGAAAAAAATAATTGGGGTCAATATGCTACAATAAAATTAACTAATGCATTATTAGGATTAGATGAAAGAAGTAGACATATTATTAATGCAAGATGGTTAAATGAAAATAATAAAATTACATTACAAAAAATTGCTAATGATTATGGTATTTCAGCAGAACGTGTACGACAATTAGAAAAAAATGCTATGAAAAAATTGAGGATAGCAATAGAAACATAAAATATAATAATTTATTTTATAAATTATATATACAAAAAATTGATTTTTAAAATTTATTTAATAATTACTATATAAAATATTTATATTATATTGAATACGAAAATATTTTTTTACAAACATATTTTTTTTCAATAAAAAAATATATTAGCATCAGTAAAATATTTTATAATACTAATTATTTTACTGATCCTAATATGAATAAAATTTTATAAAAATTTATTATTTTAAAATAAATCTTAATAGGTTTACATCATTTTAATATTATATTATAGTATGAAAAATAATTTGTAATTTTTTATAAAAAATTCTAATTTTATGTATAAAATTATTGTATCTGATTTAGATGGAACACTATTAACATCTCAATATAATATTACTGATTTTACTAAAAAAATATTATTATTATTAATTTCTAAAGGAGTGCATTTTATTTTTGCAACTGGTAGACATTACATAGATGTATTTAAAATTAGTGATAATTTAAATATAAAATCATATATGATTACATCTAATGGTTCTCAAATATACAATCAAAAAAAAGAATTAATTTTTAATCAATTTTTATTAAAAGAAATTGCTATTTCTTTATGTAAAATTAGATATATAGATAAAGAAATTATGACTCATTTATATTGTAATCATCAATGGTATACAAATTCATCTTGTTCCAAAAAAAATATTTTTTGTAAAAAATTATTTTTAAAAAATAAAATTTTTAATTTAGAAAATTTTTGTTTTGATAAAGTTAACAAGATATTTTTCACTTCTAATAATATTAAAAAATTAAAATTATTAGAACAAGAAATATTAGAAATATGGAGTAATAAAAAAAATATTAATATTTTTTTTTCATTTCCAGAATGTTTGGAAATTGTTCCTTGTGGTGTTTCAAAAGGATCTGCATTAAATATTATATTAAAGTTAATAGGATATTCTTTAAGTGATTGTATTTCTTTTGGAGATGGTATGAATGATCAAGACATGCTGAATATATCTGGAAAAGGATGTATAATGAAAAATGCAGATCCTTGTTTAAAATTAGCCCTTCCTCATTTAGAAATCATAGGTGATAATAATAATAATGGATTAGCACATTATTTATGCAAAATATTTCATATTAATATATAATATATATATTAAATTAATTATTAATTTTATTTAACATTAATAATAATGTTTTTTCAAAATAATTTATTCATATTTAATTTTATAAATTTTACAAAATCTATAATTAAAGATTTTTGTTTTTCTTCAGGACGAATAGCTGCATATAAATTACTCCATAAACCTTTATATCCCAATTCTCTTGTTGCTACTAAACCTTGTTTTTCGAAATTATAAACTACCCAATAAGGTAAAGCAGTGACTCCCATCTTGGCAGATACCATTTGAATTAATAAAGATGTATTATCTACATTTTTAAATAATGGAATGATTCCAGCAGGTTTTAAAAAATGTTTCCAAATATCTAATCTAGTAAGATCTATTGGATAAATCATTACTATCTCTTTTTGTAGATCTATCGGTAAAATATTTTTTTTTTTTAATAAAGGATGATCTATAGACATAACTAAACGAATTTCAAATTTAAAAACAGATAAATAAGATAATTTAGATTGATATAAAATGTCTGAAGTAAATACTAAATCGATTTTACCTTTTTGAAGATCTGGTTGAGGATTAAATATAACTTCTGATTTTAAGTTTATTTTTCGTTCTGGCCATTTTTTTTTAAATTTCATTAAAATTGGAATTAACCATTGAATACAACTATGACATTCAATAGCAATATGTATGGTTTTTTTATAATTATGATAACATGATTGCATAGCTATTTTAATTGTTGGTAAAATTTTTTCAGATAAATTTAATAAAATTTTACCTTGTACAGTAAATTCTAAAGGTATACTTTTTCTTATGAATAATTTAAATCCTAATTGTTGCTCTAATTTATTTATTTTATGAGACAAAGCAGATTGTGTTTGATGTAATTTTATTGCTGCTGCCGTAATTGAATTACTATTTTTTAATTCTTGTAATATTTTTAGATGTTTGATTTCAATCATGATATTCCTTCATGTTCATAATGTAGTATTTGCTCTTGTTAATTTTTAATAAATCAAGAACAATAATACATAGTATTAATAAAATAATTAACTTATTTATTAAAAATGTTTTTAATAAGGATAATAAATGACAATTTTAAATCATATTCTTGGTTTTCCTAGAATTGGTTGTAATCGAGAATTAAAACAAGCACAAGAAAAATATTGGAATAATCTTATTTCACAAAAAGAATTATTATCTGTAGGATACAATATAAGAAAATATAATTGGAGAAAACAAATAGAAGAAAAGATAAATTTTTTAACTGTTGGTGATTTTGCTTGGTATGATCATGTTTTAAATACTAGTATGTTATTAGGAAATATTCCTGAAAGGCATAAAAATATTGATAAATCAGTTGATTTGGATACTTTGTTTCGTATTGCTAGAGGGCACGCACCAACTGGTCAATCAGTTGCAGCTTCTGATATGACAAAATGGTTTGATACGAATTATCATTATATAGTACCAGAATTTTTTGAAAATCAAAATTTTAGTTTAAATTGGATACAATTATTTCAAGAAATTGATGAGGCTTTACTACTCAATCATACCATAAAACCTGTCATTTTAGGTCCTTTGACTTATCTTTGGTTAGGAAAATCAAAAAATAATTCTTTTAATAAATTAGATTTATTAAATAGTATATTACCTGTTTATAAAAAAATATTAAAAGAAATTTCAAAAAGAAATATTACATGGATTCAAATTGATGAACCTATATTAGCATTAGAATTACCGACAGAATGGAAAAAATCTTTTATTTTAACATATAATTATTTATATAGTTCTATAAAAATATTATTGACCACTTATTTTGATAGTATAAATCATAATTTAGATATAATAACTCAATTACCAATACAAGGATTACATGTTGATGTTATATTTGGTCAATATAATTTATCTAAGTTAAATAAAATTATACCAATAGATTGGGTTCTTTCTTTAGGTGTAATTAATGGTAGAAATATTTGGAGAACAGATTTAATTAAATGGTTTCAATTAATACAACCAATAACTAATATGCGTACTAATTTATGGATTAGTACTTCATGTTCTTTATTACATGTTCCTGTAGATTTAAATATTGAAAAAAATTTGAATGATGAAATTAAAAGCTGGTTTGCTTTTGCAATACAAAAATGTACTGAGCTTAATTTATTAACTGATGCATTAAATAATAATGATACATATAAAATTAATGAATGGAGTAAACCAATTCATACTAGAAAAAATTCAAATTTAGTACATAAAATAAATGTCCAGGATAAATTAAATTCTATTACTGAACAAAATTTTCATCGAAAAAATAAATATTCTATTCGATCTCAAATTCAAAATAAAAAATTTAATTTTCCAATTTTGCCAACTACTACTATTGGTTCTTTTCCTCAAACTGTTGAAATTAGAAAATTACGTTTAGATTTTAAAGAAAAAAATATAACTAAAGAAAAATACAACCAAAAAATTTCAAATTATATTAAAGATATTATACATGAACAAGAAAAAATTAATTTAGATGTTTTAGTACATGGTGAACCAGAAAGAAATGATATGGTAGAATATTTTAGTAAAAAATTAAATGGATTTATATCAACTTCTCATGGTTGGGTTCAAAGTTATGGTTCACGCTGTGTCAAACCACCAATTATCATTGGAGATATCAGTCGATCTGAAGATATGACTGTTAAATGGTCAAGATATGCACAATCTTTAACTAAAAAACCAGTTAAAGGAATGTTAACAGGTCCTGTAACTATGTTATGTTGGTCTTTTTCAAGAGAGGATTTAAGTAAAAAAAATATTGCGAATCAAATTGCATTAGCCTTAAGAGATGAAGTGCACAGTTTAGAAAAATCTGGTATTCAGATTATTCAAATTGATGAACCAGCTTTAAGAGAAGGTTTACCATTACGAAAAAGCTTATGGGATAATTATTTATTATGGGCAACAAATGCATTTAAATTAGCATCTTCTGGAGTTAATGATGAAACACAAATTCATACTCATATGTGTTATTGTGAATTTAATGACATTATGAATTCTATTTTATTGTTAGATGCAGATGTAATTACTCTTGAAACTTCTAGATCTGACATGGAGTTATTAGAATTCTTTAAAGAATTTAATTATGTTAATTCAATAGGACCTGGGGTATATGATATTCATTCTCCTAATATTCCTACTGTAGAATGGATTGAGAATTTATTAAAAAAAGCACTAAATTATATCTCATTAGATAGACTATGGGTAAATCCTGATTGTGGTTTAAAAACTCGAAATTGGAAAGAAACAAGAAAAGCATTAAAAAATATGATTACAGCGGTTAAGAATATTCGTTCTAAAATGAATAGTATTTAGCATTGTACAAAAAAAAGATGCTTCATTTTAAAAATGAAGCATCTTTTTTTTGTACAATGCTAAATACTATTCATTTTAGAACGAATATTCTTAACCGCTGTAATCATATTTTTTAATGCTTAAAATGCCTTATATTAGTAAAAATCATAATCATATTGTATTCATTTACTGCTTGAATCACTTCTTTATCACGAATAGATCCACCTGATTGAATAATACAATTTACACCATTCTTTTTTGCTATATCGACATTATCTCTAAAAGGAATAAAAGCATCTGAAGCCATAATAATATTTTTAATTTTTATTTTTTGGTCTATTAATTTGAGATTTGCTATTTTTGTTGAATATATACGACTTGTTTGGCCTGAACCAATACTAATAGTTTTTTTGTTTTTTACATATACTACAGCATTTGATTTTACAAATTTTACTACTTTCCAAGCAAAAATTGCATCTTCATATTCTTCATGATTTGGTTTACAATTACTAACTATAGTCCATGTTTTTTCGTTGATATTTTCAGAATCAATATCTTGAACAAGAACACCACCATTAATTTGCTTAAAACTAAATTTATTTTTTTGTTTTTGAATATTAGAACAGATTAATACTCTTATGTTTTTTTTTGTTTCTAATATTTTTAATGCATTTTTACTAATATTAGTTGCAATAATTACTTCAACAAATTGTTGATTAATTATAGTTTGAACTGTATCAGAATTTAATAAACCATTAAATGCTATTACACCACCAAATGCAGATGTAGGATCACATTTATATGCAGAGATATATGCATTAATAATAGAGATGTTTTCTGATACTCCACAAGGTGTACCATGTTTTACAATAACGCATGCTGGTTTTAAAAAAGTTTTAACACATTCCCAAGCAATATCAGCATCAGATAAATTATTATATGATAATAATTTTCCTTGTATTTGTTTTGCAGCAACAATATCAGTAGGTTTTTGAGTATTATCAAAATATAAAGCTGCTTTTTGATGATGATTTTCACCATAACGTAAATTTTGTTTTTTAATAAGATTCAAATTAATGATTTTAGGTAAATATATAAAATTATTTTTTTCATTATAATATTCATTATATTTGGTTTTTAAACATCCAAAAATAATAGAATCATATTGAGAAATATATTCAAATGCTTTACATGCCATGTAAAATTTATTTTTTATAGGAAAATTATTATTATTTTCATCAAGTATTTTGATTGCTTTTTTATAATCTAAAGGGTCAGTTAAAACCATAACATCTTGATGATTTTTAGCGGCAGATCGAATTAAAGTTGATCCACCTATATCAATATAATTTATAATATCATCCATATTATTAATATTTTTTGACATATTTTCTAAAAATGGATATAAATTAACAACAACAATGTCAATTGGAATTATATTATATAATTTCATTACAGCATCATCTTTTTTTCTTCTTCCTAAAATTCCTCCGTGAATTTTAGGATGTATAGTTTTTATTCTTCCATCCATTAATTCAGGAAATTCAGTATAATCTGAAATATTTTTAAAAGGAATGTTATTTTTTTTTAAAAATACAGATGTACCTCCTGTTGATAATATATTAATTTTTCTATCAACAAATGATTTTGCTAATTCTATTATACCAAATTTATTTGAAACACTAATTAAAGCTTGTTTTACAGGTTTTAAATTTTTCATAATCTATATATTATTTATATAAGATAGTAATAACTATTATATTTTAAATAATATAACAATATTAAATAAATAAAATAAAAAATAAAATTTTTTATTTTTATATTTTTATAATCTTAATTAAAATATAAAAATTTTCAGAATAAAAAATTATAATATTTGTTGTATTTTTTAATGTAATAATAGGACAAGGAAAATTAAATATTATCCTTATCCTATTAATGTTAAAGATTATTTGTTATTCATATCTATAATACTAGAATTTAATAATTCTGATAAGCTAGCAGACGCTTCTTCAACACTAATTTGTTGATTTTGTTTATTGTTTTGATTGTTATGACCATTATTTTTAATTTTTTGATTAAATCTTTTTTGATGATAAGCATAACCAGTTCCGGCTGGTATTAAACGTCCCACAATAACATTTTCTTTTAAACCCCTTAACTTATCCTTTTTACCTGCTACAGCTGATTCAGTTAAAATACGTGTTGTTTCTTGAAATGATGCAGCAGAAATAAATGAATCAGTAGCTAAAGATGCTTTTGTAATACCTAATAAATCTCTAGAAAAAATTACTATATTTTTATTTAATTTTTCTAATTTTTTATTTTCAATTTTTATTTTAGAATATTCTAATTGTTCACCATTTAAAAAATTTGAATCACCTTTATGGACAATTGTAGCTTTTCGAAGCATTTGTCTAATTATCACTTCAATATGTTTATCATTTATTTTAACACCTTGTAAACGATATACTTCTTGTACTTCATTAACAATATATCTTGTAACAGATTGTACACCTCTTAACCTTAAAATATCGTGAGGTGATTCAGGACCATCAGAAATCACATCACCTTTTTCAACTTTTTCACCTTCAAAAACATTTAATTGTCTCCATTTTGGAATCATTTCTTCATAAGGTTCAGTATTATCATCAACAGGAGAAATTACTAATCTTCTTTTACCTTTTGTTTCTTTTCCAAATGATATAATTCCAGTAATTTCTGCAAGGATTGCTAATTCTTTTGGTCGACGAGCTTCAAATAAATCTGCTACTCTAGGCAATCCTCCTGTAATATCTTTTGTTCCTCCAGACTCTTGGGGGATTCTAGCAATAGTATCTCCAGAAAAAATTTCTACTCCATTTTCTAATTGTATGATGCTTTTTCCTGGTAAAAAATATTGAGCAGGCATATCTGTTCCTGCAATTAATACATCTTTTCCTGTTTTTGTAACTATTTTCAATGAAGGCCTTAAATCTTTGCCTATTGTTGTTCTTTCTGAAGTATCTAAAACGACAATAGATGATAATCCTGTTAATTCATCTGTTTGTCTAATAATACTTTGTCCGTCAATCATATCAATAAATTGTACAAAACCGTTTACTTCAGTAATAACTGGCATAGTATGAGGATCCCATTTTGCTACAGTTTCTCCAGAATTAACTATTTCTCCATTTCCTTTTGCCATAATTGAACCATAAGGTACTTTATAACTTTCTTTAGTTCTACCGTATTCATCAATCATTCTTAATTCTACATTTCTTGATGTAATTATAATTTTCCCTGTAGAATTTTTAACAGATTTTGCATTAATTAATTTAATTATACCTTTATTCTTGACTTGTACACTAGATTCTGCAGCAGCTCTAGAAGCAGCTCCTCCAATATGAAATGTTCTCATAGTTAATTGTGTACCAGGTTCTCCAATAGATTGTGCTGCTATCACTCCAATAGCTTCACCTTTATTTACGAGATTTCCTCTTGCTAAATCTCTTCCATAACAATATGCACAAACTCCAAAATTAGTTTCACAATTTACTACTGAACGTACTTTAATAGTATCAATAGAATTATTTTCTAAAATGTTACACCATTTTTCATCAAGCAAAACATTTTTTGGAATTAAGATAATAGTAGAATTTATTTTAAAAATATTTTCTGCTGTAATGCGACCAAGAACTCTTTCTCTTAATGGTTCTTTAACATCACCACCTTCAATGAGTGATGTCATGACTAATCCTTCATCAGTTTTACAATCATCTTCTGTAACTACTAAATCTTGAGCAACATCTACTAAACGTCGAGTTAAATAACCTGAATTGGCTGTTTTTAATGCTGTATCAGCTAATCCTTTTCTTGCTCCGTGAGTAGAAATAAAATATTGTAATACATTTAATCCTTCTCTAAAATTAGCTGTAATAGGTGTTTCTATAATTGATCCATCTGGTTTAGCCATCAAACCTCTCATACCAGCTAATTGTCTTATTTGTGCAGCAGAACCACGAGCTCCTGAATCTGCCATCATAAAAATACTATTAAAAGATATTTGATTTTCTATTTTTCCATTTTTATTTAGCACTGGTTCAGTTGATAAATTTTTCATCATAGCTGTTGCAACTCTTTCATTTGCTGCTGCCCAAATATCAATCACTTTATTATAACGTTCACCAGCAGTAACTAAACCAGACTGGAATTGTTCTTGTATTTCAATAACTTCTGTTTCAGCTTCATGAATTATTGATGATTTTTTTAATGGAATTACCATATCATCAATACCTACTGATGCTCCAGATCTTGCAGCGTACGAAAAACCAGTATACATAATTTGGTCAGCAAATTTCACTGTAGGTTTTAATCCTAAAATTCGATAACAAGTATTTAGCATTTTTGAAATAGTTTTTTTAATAAGTACTTGATTAACAATAGAAAAAGGTAGTCCTTGAGGTACTATCATCCATAAAAGAGAACGTCCAATAGTGGTTTGAATTAATTTTTTTGTGGGAATCATTTTTTTATTTTTATTTTTTTTATATTCAGTAATTAACACTTTTACTATTGAATGTAATTCTGTATATCCAGTTCTATATGATTTCTCAGCTTCTTCTGGACTACTTAAGACCATTCCTTCTCCTTTTCCATTGATTTTTTCTCTAGTCATGTAATACAAACCTAAAACAACATCTTGAGAAGGAACAATAATAGGTTCACCATTAGCAGGTGATAAAATATTATTTGTAGACATCATTAAAGCTCTAGCTTCTAATTGAGCTTCTAAAGTCAAAGGAACATGAACAGCCATTTGATCACCATCAAAATCAGCATTATAAGCTGCACAAACTAAAGGATGTAATTGAATTGCTTTTCCTTCAATTAATACTGGTTCAAAAGCTTGTATTCCTAACCGATGTAAAGTAGGGGCTCGATTTAATAAAACAGGATGTTCACGAATAACTTCATCAAGCACATCCCATACTACGGATTCCTCTCTTTCAACCATTTTTTTTGCTGATTTTATTGTAGTAGCTAATCCTCGAACTTCTAATTTACCATAAATAAAAGGTTTAAATAATTCTAATGCCATTTTTTTAGGTAATCCACATTGATGTAAATGTAAATATGGTCCAACTGTAATAACAGATCTTCCTGAATAATCAACTCTCTTTCCTAAAAGATTTTGTCTAAATCTACCTTGTTTTCCTTTTATCATATCAGCTAAAGATTTCAGTGGTCTTTTATTAGATCCAGTTATAGCTCGACCTCTTCTACCGTTATCTAGTAATGCATCTACTGATTCTTGCAACATTCTTTTTTCATTACGAACAATAATGTCGGGAGCTGATAAATCTAATAATCTTTTTAATCTATTATTTCTATTTATTACTCTTCTGTATAAATCATTTAAATCAGAAGTTGCAAACCTTCCTCCATCTAATGGTACTAATGGTCTTAGATCTGGTGGTAATACTGGTAATACCGTTAAAATCATCCATTCAGGTTTATTATTTGATTGAATGAATGATTCAACTAATTTAATTCTTTTAGTAATTTTTTTTCTTTTAGTTTCAGAATTAGTATTGCCTAATTCATTTCGAAGAATTTGACATTCTTGTTTTAAATTTAAATTTTTTAACAAATATTGAATAGCTTCAGCACCTATTTTTGCATCAAATTCATCTCCAAATTCTTCTAATGCATTTAAATATTGTTCCTCTGTTAAAATTTGATTTTTATCTAAGTTTGTCATACCTCCTTCAACTATGACATATGATTCAAAATATAATACTCTTTCAATATCTCTTAACGGCATATCTAATAATAATCCAATTCTGGAAGGTAAAGATTTTAAAAACCAAATATGTGCTGTAGGAGAAGCTAATTCAATATGTCCCATTCTATCTCTTCGAACTTTACTTTGAGTAACTTCTACTCCACATTTTTCACAAATAACTCCACGATGCTTAAGTCGTTTATATTTTCCACATAAACATTCATAATCTTTAATTGGTCCAAAAATTCTTGAACAAAATAATCCATCTCTTTCCGGCTTGAAAGTACGATAATTAATAGTTTCTGGCTTTTTAACCTCTCCAAAAGACCAAGATCTAATCATATCTGGTGATGCAAGTTCAATTTTAATTGCATCAAATTCTTCTTTTTTAGTTTGTGATTTTAAAAATTTAAGTAAATCTTTCACGAATTAGTTCCCATTGCAGTGAAACGAAACAAGGAATCCAATTTTTTTTAATTGGATTCCTTGTGATAACATGAATTTAATTACTTATTCGTCTTCTAATTCAATATTGATACCCAGAGATCGTATTTCTTTTAATAATACATTAAACGATTCAGGCATTCCAGGTTCCATTTGATGATTACCATCAACAATATTTTTATACATTTTTGTTCTACCATTGACATCATCTGATTTAACAGTAAGCATTTCTTGTAACGTATATGAAGCACCATATGCTTCTAAGGCCCATACTTCCATTTCCCCAAATCTTTGACCACCAAATTGGGCTTTTCCACCTAATGGTTGTTGAGTAATTAAACTATAAGAACCAGTAGATCTAGCATGCATTTTATCATCTACTAAATGATTTAATTTTAACATGTACATATAACCAACTGTTACAGGACGTTCAAATTGTTCTCCAGTTCGTCCATCGAAAAGTATGATTTGGCCAGAACTAGGTAAATCTGCTAGTTTTAATAATTGTTTAATTTCATTTTCTTCAGCTCCATCAAAAACAGGTGTTGAAATAGGCATTCCATGTCTTAAATTTTTAGCTAAACAAGAAATCTCAGCATCTGAAAAACTAGATAAATTAACTTTTTGACGAATATTATTTCCAATATCATATGCTTTTTGCATAAATTGACGTAATTCTAATATTGTTTTATGATTATTAATCATATTATTAATTTTATCACCAATGCCTTTAGCAGCCATTCCTAAATGTGTTTCTAATATTTGACCAATATTCATCCTAGAAGGCACTCCTAATGGATTCAATACAATATCTATAGGTTCACCATTTTTATCATAAGGCATATCTTCAACAGGATTAATTTTAGAAATAACCCCTTTATTTCCATGTCTTCCAGCAATTTTATCACCTGGTTGAATTTGACGTTTGACAGCTAAATAAACTTTTACTATTTTTAATACTCCTGGAGCAAGATCATTTCCTTGAGTAATTTTTCTTTTTTTATCTTCTAGTTTTTTTTCAAAAATAATTTTTAATTCTTTATATTTAGAAATTAATGTTTTAAAAATATTATGATTTTTTTTATCATTTAAATTTATTGAGATCCATTTTTCTTTTGGAATAGACAGCAATTTTTCTTTTTCAATACCTGATTCTAATAATAATGATTTTATACGAAGAAATATTTCAGATTCAAAAATTTTTAGTTCTTCTTTTAAATCTTTTTTAACTTGTTTCAGTTGCATCTCTTCAATTTCTACAGCTCTTTTGTCTTTTTTAACGCCTTCTCGTATAAAAATTTGTATATCAATAACAGTTCCTGATACTCCATTAGGTACTCTCAGCGAAGAATCTTTAACATCTGAAGCTTTTTCTCCAAAAATCGCTCTTAGTAATTTTTCTTCTGGTGTTAACTGAGTTTCTCCTTTAGGTGTAACTTTTCCTACTAAAATATCACCGCCTTTTACTTCTGCACCAATATATACAACACCTGATTCATCTAACTTTGATAAAGCTGTTTCACCAATATTTGGTATGTCTGCAGTTACTTCTTCAGGTCCTAATTTTGTATCTCTAGAAATACAAGATAATTCTTGAATATGTATAGTTGTAAATCTATCTTTTTGTACTATTTTTTCTGAAATTAATATAGAATCTTCAAAATTATATCCATTCCAAGGCATAAATGCCACTCTCATGTTTTGACCTAAGGATAATTCTCCTAAGTCTGTAGAGGGTCCATCAGCTAAAACATCTCCAATTTTTATAAATTCGTTTGTTTTTACACAAGGTTTTTGATTGATACAAGTATTTTGATTAGAACGTGTATATTTGGTTAAATTATAAATATCAATACCAGCTTCTCCTGGATGACATTCTTTCTCATTTACTTGTATAATAATCCTTGATGAATCTATATATTTAACTATTCCTCCTCTTTTTGCTACAGCTGTTACACCTGAATCAACAGCAACAGCTCTTTCCATTCCTGTTCCTACTAATGGTTTTTCTGATATTAATGTAGGAACAGCTTGTCTTTGCATATTTGCTCCCATTAAAGCTCTATTTGCATCATCATGTTCTAAAAATGGTATTAATGAGGCTCCTACAGAAACAATTTGTTGATTAGATACGTCCATAAATTGAACTTGATTTCGATTGAATAGACTTGATTCCCCTTTATTTCTACATGTAACTAATTCATCAATAAATTCTCCATTTGATTTAAGATTTGTATTGGCTTGTGCTATTATATAATTTCCTTCTTCAATAGCTGAAAGATATTGAATTTTATTAGTTACAATATTATTTAAAACTTTTCGATAAGGAGTTTCTAAAAATCCATATTCATTGGTTTGTGCATATACTGAAAGAGAGTTAATTAAACCTATATTAGGACCTTCAGGAGTTTCGATCGGACAAACTCGACCATAGTGAGTAGGGTGGACATCTCTTACTTCAAATCCTGCACGTTCTCTAGTTAAACCACCGACTCCTAATGCAGAAATTCTTCTTTTGTGAGTTATTTCTGATAATGGATTATTTTGATCCATAAATTGAGATAATTGACTTGATCCAAAAAATTCTTTAATAGCAGCAGAAATTGGTTTTGCATTGATTATATCTTGAGGCATTACAGTATCTAAATCTCCTAAAGATAATCTTTCTTTAACAGATCGTTCAACTCTAATTAATCCAATACGAAATTGATTTTCAGTCATTTCACCTACTGAACGTATTCTTCTATTCCCTAAATGATCAATATCATCTACTTCTCCTTTTCCATTTCTGATATTAATTAATTTTTTAATTACATCAACAATGTCTGTTTTATTTAAAACACCTATTCCATCAATATTATTTCTAGATAAGGATCGATTAAATTTCATTCTTCCTACAGCAGATAATTCATATTTTTCTTCAGAAAAAAATAAATTTTGAAATAAATATTCTGCTGCTTCTTTTGTAGGAGGTTCACCAGGTCTCATCATACGATAAATTTCTACTAATGCACTTAATTGATCTTTGCTATGGTCAATTCTTAAAGTTTCTGAAATATAAGGTCCATGATCTAAATCATTAGTAAAAATAGTTTCAATAGTATTATAACCAGATTGAATTATTTTTTCTATATTTTCTAAAGATAAGATTGAATTTGCTGATATAATTGTTTCTTTAGTATTTAAATTAATATATTCTTTTGATACGACTCTTCCAGTAAGATATTCTATTGGTACAATAATTTTATTAATATTATTTTTTTTTAGTTCTCTTATATGTTGAGCGGTAATACGACGTCCTTTTTCAATATAAATTTTAGAATCAAATACAATATTAAAAGATGCAGTATCACCTCTTAATCTTTCTGGAATTAATTGCATTTCAATAACATTACTATTAATTATTTTATATTTTGTTTTTTCAAAAAAAATATTTAAAATTTCTTCAGTATTATAATTTAAAGCTCTTAAAATTATACTAACGGGTAATTTTCTTCTTCGGTCAATTCGAACAAATAAATGATCTTTAGGATCGAATTCAAAATCTAACCATGATCCTCTGTATGGAATAATTCTAGCATTATATAAAACTTTTCCAGAAGAATGTGTTTTTCCTTTATCACTATCAAAAAAAACACCAGGACTTCGATGTAACTGAGAGACAACAACTCTTTCTGTTCCATTAATAATAAATGTTCCGTTGTTTGTCATTAATGGGATTTCACCCATATATACTTCTTGCTCTTTGATATCTTTTACAGTTAAATCAAAAGTATCTTTTTCATAAATTATCAGACGTAGCTTGACTCTTAATGAAGAAGAAAAAGTAATACCTCTGATTTGACATTCTTTAACATTAAAAATTGTATTACTTAAACGATAACTCACATATTGTAATTCAGCATTTCCACTATAACTTTTAATAGGAAATATGGAACGAAATGCAGATTCTAATCCAGATTGATTACAACCGTTTTTTTGAATAAATTTTTTGAATGAATCAAGTTGAATAGATAGTAGATATGGTATATTTAATACTTTTGGACGTTTTCCAAAATCTTTTCGAATTCTTTTTTTTTCGGTATAAGAGTAAACCATGGGGTTCCTCAATGAGCCTGATAAGTTGAAAAATTATTACCATAAAATAAAAATAATAAATGAATAAAAATATTTATTTTTTAATGTTATTCAATGAAATATTTTTCAATCAATTAAATTAATTAATATATATATAAATTTTGATTAATTTAATAGAATCAATACTAAAATAAATTTTAAATATTTTTATTTTAGTATTGATTGGTAATTCAATTATTACCATTCAATACTAAAATTAACATGATGATAGTATGATAAATTTTATTTTTATTGTATTTCTACTTCAGCACCTGCTGTTTCTAAAATTTTTTTTAAATTATCAGCATCTTCTTTACTAATATTTTCTTTTATTATCGTTGGTGCAGATTCTACTAAATCTTTAGATTCTTTTAAACCTAAACCAGTAGCACTTCTTACTGCTTTGATAATAGATACTTTATTACTACCAATAGATTTTAAAAATACATTAAATTCAGTTTTTTCTTCTTTTTCTATTGTATTATTAGATTGTGTATTGATAGATAAATTAGCAGATACTCCAAATTTTTTTTCCATTTCTGAAACAAGTTCAATAACATTCATGACCGACATATTAGATATAGCTTCAATTATTTGTTCTTTTGTAATTAACATAAAATTATTCCTAACAAAAATCAAAAATATTTATATCTGATTTAATTTATTTTTAAAATGATTTTAAATTATTTTTTTTATCAGATAAATTGGATAAAACGCGTATCATTTTTCCAGCAGCAGATTCTTTTATAATAAATAGTAAATGCATAATAGATTCTTTATATGTTGGCATATTTGCTAATTGATCAATTTGTGCATCCGTTAGTATTTTTTTTTCAAACACAGCATTAGTAATTTTAAATTTAATATTTTTTTTAGAAAAATCTTTAAATAATCTAATTGCACTTCCAGGATGGTCTAAAGAATAACCAATAAATGAAGGTCCTGTTAAAAATTTTTGCAAACATTCAAAATTAGTTTTTTTAATGGCTAAATTCAATAAAGTATTTTGTACTATACTAATTTTCACTCCAATTTTTCTTGCATCTTTTCTGAGTTCTGTAATTTGGTTTGCTTTAATTCCTCTAGAATCAGCAATAACAGCAGATAGTGCTATATTGGCTATTTTATGTATTTTTAAAACGATTTTTTTTTTTTCTTGAAGGTTTAATGCCATATTCCTGCTCCTAGATTCTAGAAATAATTAAGATGTTACTTGAAATAATAAGTTCTAAAAATTCGGTGCTATACTGTCACTATATATTATATTATAAATGAATTTATATTATAAATTAATTATATTAACATTGAATATTATTTTTTTATTTAAAATTATTTTAAACGTAAAAATTATTATAAAATCAAAAATATTAAAATTATATAATTATAAATTCTTCATTGATATTATCACTATAATATTTTTATTTTTTAAATTTAACAATATTATTTAATTAATTATATATGGATCAATAATAATTGATACACCCATTGTTGTAGATAAAATTATTTTTTTAATAAATAATCCTTTTGATTGATTAGGCTTTAATTTTTTTAATTTTTCTAAAAATGTAATAAAATTATTTTTTAGATTTTGAGCTGTAAAATTAATTTTTCCAATGGTTGTATGTAATATTCCATATTTATCATTCCGAAATCGTATTTGTCCTGATTTAGCATTATTAATTGCATTTTTCAGATCTTCAGTAATAGTACCTAACTTTAAATTAGGCATTAATCCTCTAGGACCTAAAATTGAACCTATTTTGCTAACTGTTGTAATTGCGTCTGGAGACGCAATTACAACATCAAAATTTATTCCATTTTTTTTGATTTGTTCACATAAATCGTTCATTCCGATGAAATCAGCTCCTGCTTTTTTTGCTATTTTTATATTATCACCTTGTGTAAAAACAGCTACTCGTATTAAACGACCTATACCATGCGGTAATACAATTGAACCCCTGACATTTTGATCTGTTTTTTTAGGATCAATTCCTAAATTTACAGCTATATCTACACTTTCAATAAATTTTACTGAAGGAATTTCTTTAAGTATTTTAATTCCATCATCAATATTATATTTTTTTTTAATATTGATTATTTTGTGAATAAGTTGCATTCTTTTAGTAGGTTTTTTCATAACTTATTCTCGTATTGTTAATCCCATTGATTTAGCAGTTCCTAAAATTGATTTACTTATTTTTTCAATATTTGAACCAGTCATATCAGATGCTTTAATTTTTGCTATATCTTGAATTTGTTGATTAGTGATTGAACCAACAATTTCTTGGTTTGGTTTTTTTGATCCTGATTTAATACCAGCTGCTTTTTTTAATAAAGTTGAAGCTGGTGATGTTTTTGTAATAAATGTAAAACTTTTATCAGAATAAACAGTAATTATTACAGGTATTGGTAATCCTTTTTCTAATTTTTCTGTTTTTGAATTAAATAATTTACAAAACTCCATAATATTTAATCCTTTTTGTCCTAAAGCAGGACCAATTGGAGGACTTGGTGTAGCTGATCCTGCTGGAACTTGTAATTTTATGTAAGCTTGTATTTTTTTATTCACCATAATTATATACCTATATAGTATTAAATATTATTTATTTTAAAAAAATATTTTATTAATTTTTTTCTACTTGTGAAAAATCTAATTCTACTGGTGTAGATCTTCCAAATATTGATACTGATACTTTTAATCTACTTTTATCATAATCAACTTCTTCTACAATTCCATTAAAATCTGAAAATGGTCCATAATTTACACGAACTGTTTCACCTGGTTCAAAGAGTGTTTTTGGTCTAGGTTTATCACTAACTTGTTTAAGTCTGTTAATTATTGAATTTACTTCTTTATCACTAATTGGAGATGGTCGATCAGAAGTTCCTCCAATAAAACCCATGACTCTAGGAACATTTTTTACTAAATGCCAACTTGAATCATTCATATTCATTTGAATTAACACATATCCTGGAAAAAATTTATGTTCACTCTTTCTTCTTTGTCCACTTCTAATTTCCACAACTTCTTCTGCAGGAACCATGATTTCTCCAAAATCTGTTTCCATATGATTAAGTTTGATATGTTCTTGAATAGATTGTGTAACACGACTTTCAAAACCTGAAAAAGTTTGTAAAACATACCATCGCTTTTTTTTATCCTTAAACATTTTACCACCTTATGTTAGTAATCAATGATACTAAATAAAATAAAAATCTGTCTAGTATCCATAAGATTAATGACATTATGGTAGTAACTATAGATACAATTAATGTCGTATATAATGTTTCTTTATAGTTTGGCCAAATAATTTTTTTTAATTCTATTTTAGATTCATTGATTAAATCTAGTACATAAATTCCTTTTTGTGTTATCGAAAAAATTTTATATATCATAATACTAGAAAATATTATTAGTATTATTCGAATAAATAAATTAATAAATTGATAATAATAATTACCTATAATAATGATAAAAATCAAAGTAATTATACTGCTCCATTTTATTAATTCTAATTGATGATTATTTTTTTGATCTCGATTATTATTCATCAGAATTTTTAAAAACCATAAACATAGTTATTTGTTTCATTATTTGAAAAATATTAATATTTAATTTTTGATAAAAATAAAATGATTAATTTTTATTCAATAAAAAATAAAATTTTTATATTGAATATATAATTAATAAATTAATATTTTATTTTTTATTATTATGAATTCAGATTTATATTCATTTTAAAATATATTGAATAAATTAATATGTAATATAGCATTATTATTTTTCTAATTGAAAATTTAATTCTTCATTGATTCTTTTTTTTGAATGATTTAGGAAAATAATTAACTAACTATATATTAACAGTATTTTTTATCGATGGTGCTGACACCCAGATTTGAACTGGGGACCTCACCCTTACCAAGGGTGTGCTCTACCTACTGAGCTATACCAGCAAAAATATATGGAGCGGGTAGCGGGGATCGAACCCGCATTATCAGCTTGGAAGGCTGAGGTAATAGCCATTATACCATACCCGCTTAGTATAATTTTAATTAGCTATAATCTTTATTTGGTGGGAGAAGGATTCGAACCTTCGAAGTCTTTGACGGCAGATTTACAGTCTGCTCCCTTTAGCCACTCGGGAATCCCACCTTATTTTTTTCAATGATTTTTTGCCGGCTACCGGAATCGAACTGGTGACCTACTGATTACAAGTCAGTTGCTCTACCTGCTGAGCTAAGCCGGCTATTTTAGTATTTTACGAACAGATTATATTTTTTGCAATAAAAATTTTTATTCATAATAACATATTTTAAAATAAAAATATAATATATTATATTTTTATAATTATATGATTCTTTTAAATAAAAAATAATTTTTTAGTTCAAAGTTTTTTATTAAATATATTTAAATAATATATCAATGATATTAAAAATATTATTTAATTAAAAATTGTAATTTTAGAATTATAAAATATAATCTTATTTTTATATTATTTTGAAAAAAATAATATTCAAGGTATATTAAAAATAATAATGAAAAATTAAATTATTTATTATTTTTTTAAAAATTTAATTAATGTATATGATGAATAAATTACATGGATATCAACTATTTAATTTGATTTATTTTTTATTTTTGTTTCACAAACAATTAATGGAGTATAATATGAATATTATTAATGAATACAAACATGATTTGTTAAATCACGATCTATGGAATTTAAATACTAAAATTCATATTTCATTTGAATTTTTTCCTCCAAAAAATTATGATATGGAAAATAAATTTTGGAATTCAATAGGTAAATTGTCTACATTAAAACCTGATTTTTTTTCTATTACATATGGTGCTAATAATAGTCAATGTAATCAAATTTTTGATTTAGTTAGTAAAGTTAATCAAATTACAAAAGTTGAGGTAGCTCCTCATTTAACTTGCATTAATCATACTATTAATGAATTAGAAGATATTGCTGTAAAATATTGGGATGCTGGCATTAAACATATTATTGCTTTAAGAGGTGATGCACAAAATGTTGATAATAAAATAAAAATGTATGGTTCTGATTTAGTTCGGTTATTAAAAAATATTGCTGATTTTGATATTTCTGTAGCAGCATATCCTGAAATACATCCTGAAGCAATTAATGCAAAAATGGATTTGCTATATTTAAAGAAAAAAATTGACGAAGGAGCTAATAGAGCTATTACACAATTTTTTTTCAATATTGATAAATTTCTTCGTTTTCGTGATAAATGTATATCTAACAATATAAATGTAGATATTGTTCCTGGAATTCTACCGATTTCTAATTTTAATCAAATTTGTCGTTTTTCAAAAATGACTAATGTTGATATTCCAAAATCAATTTATAATATATTTAATGGTCTTGAAAAAGATCAAACAACAAGTATGATATTAGGTTCTAAAATAGCTATGGATATGGTTCAATCATTATATTCTGAAGGAATAAACAATTTTCATTTTTATACTTTAAATTGTTCAAATATTTCTTATGCAATTTGTTGTTTATTAGGTATTAAACCTTGTTGAAACATTTTTGATGATTAAATATTTTTTCGAAAAAAATATTTTAATTGCATTTATATAAATTATTTTATACAGAAATATTCTATAAATTTTTTAATAATTTTTTTAGCAGGTGTGATCATATTATTATCTAAATATTCATTTGGTTGATGTGCTTGATTAATTGAACCTGGTCCTAAAATTAATGTAGGGGCAATATTTTGCATATATGATGCTTCTGTACAGTAATTGACAAAACTAGATTTTTGTTTTGATAACTTTTCAATAAGATTTATCATTTTTGGAAATTTTGATAATGTATAACTAGGAATGGGGTCATGTATATTTTTTATTTTTATATTTTTAAATATATTTGTGATTTCTGTAAATTTTTTTAACATGATTTTATCGAATTTTCGTATAGATAAATTTGGTAATAGACGAATATCTATACTTAATGTACATAAATCACAAATTATATTTGCTGCTTTTCCACCATTAATACATCCTAAATTCATTGTAGAATATGGTATTTTAAATTCCTCTTGTAAACATATATTTTTTATTTTTTTTTTGATTTCAAATAATTTTGTTAATATTTTATACATTATTTCAATACTGTTGATACCTCGGTCAGGATCACTTGAATGTCCTGCTGTACCTGTTACACAAATTGATTTTGAAATATGTCCTTTATGTCCAATGATTGGTTTTAAAGAAGTAGGTTCACCGATAATTATTAAATCTGGTTGAATTTTTGTATTTTTTGAAAAATATTTTGCTCCAGACATAGTAGTTTCTTCATCAGCAGTGATCAGTATATATAATGGTTTTTTAATTTTATTTAAATTAAAATTAAATAATACATCTAAAACACAAGAAATAAATCCTTTCATATCAACTGTCCCTAAACCATAAAATTTATCATTTTTAATAGTTAATTGAAAGGGGTTCACAGTCCATAATTTTTCGTTAATATCAACAGTATCAGAATGACCACTCAGTAATAAACCTCCTGGACCATAACCAATTTTAGCTAATAAATTAAATTTGTTATTTGTAAGAGGTATAGATTGGATCTTTGTAGAAAAATTCAAGTCATTTAACCAATTAGCTAAAATATCAATAATTTTTTTATTACTGTAATCGTACTCTAAATTAGTTGAATTAATTGATATAGTTTTTATTAATGTTTCATAGATTTGAATAAATTTAGGAAATTTTTGCATATTAAATTTCTTTATGAATAAAAATTTAGATTTTATCTAAAACAGTTGTTATTGTATAGAATTAAATATTAAATATAATTTTTAAAAATTTTAATTTAACTAATTTATTTTTTAATTTTAATATTAAAAATATTTATATAAGGTATATAAATTATATGTTAAAAACTCTTATAGTAGGTGCTAGTGGATATTCTGGTATTGAATTAGTTTTTTACCTAAACAGACACAAAAATGTTAATATAACATCACTAGCAGTTTCTAAAAACAGTAAAGATATTGGAAAATGTATTTCTGATGTTGCTCCTCAATTAAAAGGAATAATAAACATTCGTTTACAATCTATTACTGATATTATTGTTAACAATGAAGATTTTGATGTAGTATTTTTTGCTACTGATCATTTTGTTAGTTATGATTTAGTTCCTTTATTTATTTCTCGTGGTTGTGTGGTGTTTGATTTATCTGGTTCATTTAGAATGAAAAATTCTAATATATATACTGAATATTATGGTTTTGTTCACCATCATTTAGATTTATTGGAAAAATCAGTATATGGATTACCAGAATGGAATGCAAAAAAAATAAAACATGCTCAATTATTAGCTATACCTGGTTGTTATCCAACTTGTATACAATTAGGATTAAAGCCATTAGTAATAAAAAAATTATTGTGTTCAGAACATATACCGGTTGTGAATGCTATTAGTGGTGTCAGTGGTGCTGGAAAAAAATCTAATTTTAATAATAATTTCTGTGAAGTTAGTTTGCATCCTTATAATATTTTCATACATAGACATAGTCCTGAAATTATGGAACATTTGAAAATTCCTATTATATTTATTCCACATATAGGAGCATTTTCTCGTGGTATTCTTGCAACAATTACGTGTCGTTTAAAAACAAATATAAGTTATTTAAATATAATAAAAATTTTTGATGAAGTTTATCAAAGTAAACCATGTATTCGTTTATATAATAATGTTATACCTAAATTAAAATCTGTTATCCGATCACCATTTTGCGACATTGGTTTTGCATTAAATAATCAATATTTAGTGATTGTAGTAACAGAAGATAATTTACTGAAAGGAGCAGCAACACAAGCAATACAATGTTTTAATATTCGCTTTGGTTTTTTCGAAACTGAATCACTAATTTAAATCAATGAGTTTATTTTTAATATGAATAATCCTTTAGTTATAAAGTTAGGTGGGGTTTTATTAAGTAGTGATCATGCCATGGAAGCATTATTTGATTTTTTATCATCTTATATACAATCTAATTCTCGTGATGTATTAATTTTGCATGGAGGTGGAAGATTAGTTGATCAAATGATGATTAAATTGGGTTACAAAATTAATAAAATTAATGGATTAAGACAAACTTTATCGCATCATATAGATGTAATAACAGGAGTTTTATCAGGTACTGTTAATAAAACTTTGCTGTCTTGGTCGAAAAGAAAAAATATAAATTCTATTGGTTTATGTTTATCTGATGGTGGTAGTGTTATTGTTAAACAATTAAATCAAGAACTAGGATTTGTTGGTAAACCTGAACCTGGTTGTTCTTTATTTCTTAATAATATATTAAAAAATAATTTTTTTCCAATTATTAGTTCTATTGGAATTACTGATTCAGGTGATTTGATGAATGTTAATGCTGATTTAGCCGCTGCTGCTTTAGCTAAAACATTAAATGCAGATTTAGTTTTATTATCAGATGTAAGTGCTATTTTAAATGGAAAAGGAAAACGTATAAAATCACTAAATAATATTGAAGCTGAATATTTAATTCAACAAGGTATTATTACTAATGGTATGATTATAAAAGTACAAACAGCATTAAATGCTTCATATGTATTAGGAAAACCAATTGAAATTGCTAGTTGGCAAAATGTTTCCAAATTAGAATTATTATTTAATGGTATTTCTATAGGTACTCGTGTTTTATATAATTAAAATGTTTATATATTAAAGGAAAATATCAATGAATAAAAAAAAAACAAATAAAGTAGTCTTGGCTTATTCTGGTGGTTTAGATACTTCAGCTATTATCCCTTGGATTAAAGAAAATTATAATCTTTCAGTAATAGCTTTTGTTGCAAATGTTGGTCAAAATAAAGAAGATTTAGAAGGAATTGAAGAAAAAGCTTTAGTATCAGGAGCTGATGAAGTTTATATCGTTGATCTTCGTGAAGAATTTTTATGTAATTACATATATCCTGTAGTACATACAGGAGCTACTTATGAAGGAAATTATTTATTAGGAACCAGTATGGCACGTCCAATTATTGCTAAAGCACAAGTTGATTTAGCAATAAAATTAGAAGCTAAATTTTTATGTCATGGAGCTACAGGAAAAGGGAATGATCAAGTGCGTTTTGAAATTGTGTATGCTGCATTAGCTCCTGAATTAAAAGTTATTGCTCCTTGGAGAGAATGGAATTTTTATTCTCGTGAAGATTTATTAACATATTTAAAAACTAAAAATATATCTACTACATCTACAATAGAAAAAATATATAGTCGAGATGATAATATTTGGCATACTTCTACTGAAGGTGGAATATTAGAAAATCCTTGGAACGAACCATTAAGTAATTGTTGGATCAAGACAGTGGATCCGTGTTTAGCTCCAAATGAACCAGAATCTGTTTCAATCAAAATTGAAAAAGGTATTGTAGTATCCGTAAATCAGGTAAAAATGAATCCTTTACAATGTTTGGAAAAATTGAATGAATTAGGTTCTAAACATAGTATAGGAAGAATCGATATCGTTGAAAATAGATTAATTGGAATAAAATCTAGAGGATGTTATGAAACACCAGGAGGAACAATTATCATGAAAGCTATTCGTGCGATTGAAGAATTAGTATTAGACAGGGATAGTATAAAATGGAGATTAAAATTAGCTTTAGATATGTCTTATATTGTTTATGACGGTTGTTGGTTTTCTCCATATCGTGAATCTTTACAAGCAGCTATAAAAGTTTTAGTCAATTATTTTTATGGAGAAATAGTATTAAAATTATATAAAGGTATGGTGACTGTTGTACAAAAAAAATCTATTCATTCATTATATTCTCAAAAATTTTCTACTTTTGGAAAAGATGATGAATATCTTCATTCTGATGCAGCTGGTTTTATTCGTCTTTTTTCTTTGCCTTCTCGTATTAGAGCACTACATCAAAAAAAAAATATTAAAGATAATTAAATATTAAATAATTATTTTTATTTAATTCGAATAATTTTTTATGGAGTTATTATGAAACTTTGGGGTGGTCGTTTTTTAAAAAAATCTAATAGTTTTTTTAAAAAATTTAATAATTCTTTAAATTTTGATCATCATTTAGCTGAACAAGATATTTTAGGTTCTATTGCTTGGTCAAAATCTATCTTAAAAACTAATATTATTACTTTAGACGAACAAAAAAAAATAGAACAATCATTAATTATTTTATTAAAAAAAATAAAAATAAATCCAAATATTATATTTAATAGTGATGCTGAAGATATTCATAGTTGGGTAGAAGAAAATTTAATTATCATGTTAGGTCCTTTAGCAAAAAAATTACATACAGGAAGAAGTCGAAATGATCAAGTAACAACAGATTTAAAGTTATGGTGTAAATCCCAAATTAAAATATTAATAAATAATTTAGAAAATTTAGAAAAAGTATTAGTGATTACAGCCGAAAATACAATTCATGTTATTATGCCTGGATTCACACATTTACAACGTGCTCAACCAATTACTTTTGCTTATTGGTGTTTAGCTTATGTAGAAATGTTAAAAAGAGATAAAAGTCGTTTAAATGATGCTTATGCAAGAATGGATACTAATCCATTAGGTTCCGGAGCATTATCTGGTAATGCTTGGTCTATTGATCGATCAGAATTAACTCGTGATTTAGGATTTTCTAGTACTACTAATAATAGTTTAGATAGTGTCAGTGATCGAGATTATGTAGTTGAATTATTATCTATAGCTTCAATCAGTATGCTTCATTTGTCTCGTTTTTCTGAAGATTTAATTTTTTTTAATTCAGGTGAAGCTAATTTCATTGAATTGTCTGATTTAATGACGTCAGGATCATCTTTAATGCCACAAAAAAAGAATCCTGATTCTTTAGAGTTAATTCGTGGAAAATGTGCTCGTGTATACGGTGCTTTAATTCAAATTCTAGTATTATTAAAAAGTTTACCATTATCATATAATAAAGACATGCAAGAGGATAAGGAAGGATTATTTGATGCATTAAAAACATGGAATGATTGTTTAAAAATGTCTTGTTTAGTTTTAGAAACAATTAAAATCAATGATAAAATATGTCTTAAAGCAGCTCAATCTAGTTATAGTAATGCTACAGAATTAGCCGATTATTTAGTTCGAAAAGGTGTTCCATTTCGAGAAGCACATCATGTAGTTGGTAAAATTGTTTTAGAAGCGATGCATAACAATATTTATTTAGAACAGTTAACATTAGATCATTTTAAATTACATCATCAATCTATTGAAGAAGATGTATATGATTTTTTACAGTTAAAATCTTGTCTGAATAAAAGAAATTCTCAAGGGGGTGTATCATTTATTCAAGTTAAAAATACCATAACAAATGAAAAAAATCGGCTTAATATCATTTAAATATAATCTAATAATATTGCATTAATTAAAATATAGTATGTAATTTCAAAACGCGATATTTTGAATATCGCGTTATATATAAAATTTAAAAATATAATTTTTATTATTATGTTTAAAAATTAAAATTAATACAATTTTTTACAGGGACATAAATCTTGCATTAGTGGAATTTTTAAAATAAGCAAATAGGTTATTTATAACTTGTTTATTTTGATTGGTTTTAATATGATACATATTATTTGGAATATGTTTTGAAAAATTAATAAAAAATTAAATATGTTAAATTAATTTTTATAATTAATTCGAATATAGTGATTTTTATTGATTTTATTAATAAAAAAATAATTTTAATTATATTTCAAGATTAATAAATATTACAGTAGGAGATATTTTTTATTAAAAAATAGAATGAATGAGATCAAATTTAAATTTATTTGTTTTTTGAATTTTTAAAAAATATCAAACATAATACATTGATCTTGTTACTTAAATAAATTAGTATTTTAAAAATATATATTTTTAAAGATAAGATATATAGTTGAAATAGAGATAATTTATTTTTAATAATTTAATTTATTCAAAAATTTTTAATTTTACTTTTTAATCAAATAGTAGAATAATATGCTAAAAATAAATTAAAAATTAAATATTTTTATTAATTATAAATAATATAAACTATTTTATATCAAATAGTATATTTTTATTATAGAGAAAAAATAATGTTAAAAACATTAGATATAGTTTGGAATACAATAATTACTGAAACTGAGTTTTTTTTAAAGAATGAACCATTTTTATCTCATTTTTATTATCAAAATATATTGCAACATGACAGTTTAATTGATTCTATGGCATTTATTTTATCCAATAAATTATCTAATTCTATGATTTCTGATAATTTTTTAAAAAAAATTTTTAAAGAAGCTTATTTTTCTGATATTTCGTTAATTGAATGTGTTAATAGAGATATTCAAGCAATATATTATCGTGATCCTTCTATTGATAATTATATTATTCCATTTTTATATTTTAAAGGTTTTCACGCATTACAAGGATATCGGATTAGTAATTATTTATGGACTTTTAATCAAAAATCTTTAGCATTGCATTTACAAAATCAAATATCAACAGTTTTTTCTGTAGATATTCATCCTGCTGCAAAAATTGGATCTGGTGTTATGTTTGATCATGCTACTGGTATTGTTATAGGAGAAACAGTAGTCATTGAAGACAATGTTTCTATTTTACAATCAGTAACATTAGGTGGAACAGGTAAAATAATTGGTGATCGTCATCCAAAAATTAGATCAGATGTTATGATAGGAGCTGGAGCTAAAGTTCTTGGTAATATTGAAGTAGGAATTGGTGCCAAAATAGGAGCAGGAGCAGTAGTTTTAAATTCTATACCAGCTTATTCTACTGTAGTAGGTATACCTGCAAAAATAGTAAAATACTATAATAAAAAAATGTTAATAAATAGCAATATTGATAAAATTCGTCATAAAAATTATTTAATGGAATGTAATTTTGAATATGGTTCAGGTATTTAATGATTTTAAGTATATTTAATATATAATCATTAAAAATATTTTTACATAAAATATATAATTGGAATTCTTTTGAATATTATATTTATTTTTATTTGTTTTGTTAATTTGATTATATCAAAAATTTTTAACTTAATTAATAGAAAAGCTTCCAAAATATCTAAGGAAGCTTTCATTGAAATTATATTTTAATAATATTTATTTTTATTTTTATATTTTATAATTATCAGTCATCCAAAAAACTACGTAATATTTCTGATCGACTAGGATGTCTTAATTTTCTTAATGCTTTTGCTTCAATTTGACGTATTCTTTCTCTAGTAACATCAAATTGTTTACCTACTTCTTCTAAAGTATGATCAGAATTCATATCAATACCAAATCTCATCCTTAATACTTTTGCTTCTCTTGGTGTTAAACCAGATAATATGTTATGTGTTGCTGAACGTAGGCTTTCTGCTGTTGCAGAATCTAATGGAAGTTCTAAAGTGGTATCTTCAATAAAATCACCTAGATGAGAATCTTCATCATCACCAATAGGTGTTTCCATAGATATTGGTTCTTTGGCAATTTTTAATACTTTTCTGATTTTATCTTCTGGTATTAACATTTTTTCTGAAAGTTCTTCAGGGGTTGGTTCTCTTCCAATTTCTTGTAACATTTGTCTAGAAATTCGGTTTAGTTTATTGATTGTTTCGATCATATGTACTGGAATTCGAATAGTTCTTGCTTGATCAGCAATAGAACGAGTAATAGCTTGTCTGATCCACCAAGTAGCATATGTTGAAAATTTATAACCACGACGATATTCAAATTTATCGACTGCTTTCATTAAACCAATATTTCCTTCTTGAATAAGATCTAAAAATTGTAAGCCTCGATTGGTATATTTTTTTGCAATTGAAATAACTAATCTTAAGTTTGCTTCTACCATCTCTTTTTTTGCTCTTTTTGCTTTTGCTTCTCCAATTGATATTCTTTTATTGATATCTTTTACTTGTTTAATAGTCAGTCCTGTTTCTTTTTCAACTTCTGTTAATTTGTTTAAACTATTATGAATGGATTCTTTGACTGTTAGTAATTTTTCAGACCATGTTTTATTCATTTTTTTAACTTGATTAAACCAATTTTTATTATTTTCAGATTTACTGAAAATATGAATAAAACTTTTTTTTGGAATTTGACATTTTTCGACGAATAATTTCATAACATATCTTTCTTGAATCCGTACACGTTCCATCATGTTTCTCATGTTATTTACTAAATGATCAAATTGTTTTGGTACTAATCGAAACTGTTTAAATATTTCTGATAAATTATGAATTTCAATAATAGCATCTTTATGATTACGATTTTTATGTTTTATAATTTGATTTGTTGTGAAATATTGATTTCTTAATTCAGAAAATTTTTCATGGGCTAATACTGGGTCAATATTATTTTCTTCTTCAGTAATTTCTTGATCATTTTGATCAATGTTTTTAATTTCTTCTTGTTTTTTTATTGATTCTGATAATTCTTCTTCAATATTCATTATTGATGAAGATATTATATCTTCTTCATGAGGATCAATAAATCCAATAATTAAATCTGATAATTGCATATCTCCAGATTCCACACGTTCATATTGTTTTAACAAATAAGTAATTGCTTCAGGATATTCTGCAACAGAACATTGTACTTGATTAATTCCTTCTTCAATTCTTTTTGCGATGTCGATTTCTCCTTCTCTAGTTAATAATTCAACTGAACCCATTTCTCTCATGTACATACGAACCGGGTCAGTTGTTCGACCTAATTCTGTTTCGACACTAGATAGTACTTGCGCAGCAGCTTCAGCAGCATCTTCGTCTGTTTCTGTACTACTTTCATTTAAAATTAAATCATCAGCATCTGGAGCTTCTTCTACGACTTGAATACCCATATCATTAATCATTTGTATGATATCTTCAATTTGATCAGAATCGACAATATCTTCTGGAAGATGATCATTGACTTCAGAATAAGTTAGATATCCTTGTTCTTTACCATGATTAACAAGAATTTTTAATTGTGATTGTGGGTTTTGTTCCATAAGACGGTATCCACATTTTTTGTTGATAAATATCAAATTAACTTTTTAAAGGTTAATTTATGAAAAATATTAATAAAAAAATATTTTTAATATTAATAATTTAGTGTTTTTAAAATTAATTTAATTTTTAAAATTATGATCTTAAATTAATATAAATGCATTATTGTCATAATAATTTTTTTGAGATTTTTGATAAGTTGATTGTAATTGACCATAATTCTTTTTTTTCATTTATATTTAATCCTTTTTTTCTTTCTTTTGTTATTAATAATTGATATTTTTTTTCTAACATTTGATTATATATTTTTGTTAATAAATCTAAAAATACATTTTTAATTTTTTCTGAAATAATCATATGATCCCAAATTATTAATTTCCTGAGAATATTTACTATTTTTGTATCTCTATATAATTCTAATATTTGGCTGGTTTTATACGTTGGGTTTTTTTGACATATATGGACTAATTTTAAAAAAATATCAAATCCTTGAATAGGTAGGTTAATTGTAGTTATTTTAGATGTCACTAATTTTGATAATTTAGGATTTTGTATTAATAAACTAATTAGCATACGCATAGGTGTTTGTTTTATTTTTTTAATAATATATTTGTTTTTATTTTTTTTATTAATAATCAGATTCATTTTTTCTATTTCTAGAATACCTATTGTTAATCCTAATTTTTTACGTAGGTAAAATTGAATAATTTGTCCTGGTATTTTATTAATAAATGATATAATTAAAGAACTAAAATGAGCTTTTCCTTCTATAGAAGATAAATCTAAATTATTTAAAAGTTTTGAAAATAAAAATTCTGAAAAGTTAATTGCGTTATCAATTCTTTTTTGAAATTCAACTGTACCTTCTTGTTGAATAATAGAATCTGGATCAGATCCATTAGGTAAAAAAATAAATTTAATACTTTTATTGTCTTGTAAAAATGGAAGTGAAATTTCTAAAGATTTCCATGATGCAAATTGACCAGATTTGTCTCCATCATAACAATAAATAATATTATCAGTAACACGAAAAAGAAATTTAATTTGTTCAGCTGTAATTGTACTTCCAAGTATGGCAACAATATGTTTAATATGATATTGAGTTAACATAATTACATCTATATAACCTTCAACAATTATAATTTTTTTTGGTTTAGGATTTTTTTTTAATAATTCATATATTCCATATATTTGTTTGCGTTTTTGAAAAATTATTGTTTCAGGAGAATTTAAATATTTAGGTGTAATATAAGAATCAATAGCTCTACCTCCAAAACCATTAACTTTACCGTATTTATCACGAATAGGAAAAATAATTCTATTCCTAAAATGTTGATATTTTTTTCCATTAAGATTATCAATAATAATTCCTAATTTAATTAAATGATTTTTTTCAGTTTGATTGATTGTATGATAGTATTGAATAACATTATTCGATTGATTATTACAAAATCCAATAGAAAAACGTTCTATCATTTCTTTTTTAATTCCTCTTTTAATTAAATATTGATATGCAATTTTTGATTTTGCTTGTAATAATGTATGTATGTATATATTACAAATTTTTTTTAATATTAAATATAATTCATTTTTATTGAATAAATTATATGTATTAAATTTTTTATCATATTTTTTAGGTATGTTTAATTTATTTAAAATAGATAATTCTTCAACACTTTCTAAAAAATTTAATTGTTCATAGTTCATTAAAAAATCAATAGCATTACCGTTAGCTTTGCATCCAAAACAGTGATAAAATTGTTTGGTGTGATTAACTATAAAAGATGGTGTTTTTTCATGATGAAATGGACATAATGATTGATAATTATTACCTATTTTTTTTAATGTGATTTTTGAGCTAATTAAATCCACTATGTTTGTTCGAACTAGTAGTTCATTGATGAATTCTTGTGGTATTTTCCATTTATGCATTTTATATTTATTTAAAATTATAAGACCGAGCTTGATTAAGATCGGTCTGAGTATTTATGATAAAATTATAAGTTATATATATTATTAGTACATTCGCATATGTTTAGCATTTTCTCTAAATAATTTTTTAGTTAGACGTTTAACAGCTGATGCTTTTGCTCTTTTTCTTTTTGTTGTTGGTTTTTCATAAAATTCACGTCTTCTAATTTCTGATAAGATCCCTGCTTTTTCACAAGATCTTTTAAATCTTCTTAATGCTACATCAAATGGTTCATTTTCACGAATTTTAATTATGGGCATAATTAAACCTTTAAAATATTTATATTAATATTTATATTTTATTAATTTTAAAGTAATAATATACATTATATTTTAAAAAATAAAAATATTAATTAACAAATCTATATTATTCTTTATTTTAAAAATATTTTTAATTTTTAATGATTTAATTTAAATTAATTTATTTTATTTTTTTTATATTTTTGAGATTTGACTTTTTAAATATTTCTAATTATGTATTTCATCAATATAAAATTAGAAATATAAAAATTATAGGACATTTACATGCGTATATTAGGTATAGAAACTTCTTGTGATGATACAGGAATTGCGATATATGATTTTCGATCTGGGATTTTGATAAATAGTGTATATAATCAAGATTATATTCATAATAATTATGGAGGGGTAGTTCCAGAACTAGCTGCTAGATATCATGCTAACAATATTGCTTGTTTAATAAAAGATGCTTTAAAACAATCAAATTGTTGTTTAAGTTCAATCCATGCTATTGCATATACTGCTGGTCCTGGATTAATTGGTTCATTATTAGTAGGAGCTACTGTTGGAACAGCATTGGCTTTTTCTTTAAATATACCAACAATTCCAATACATCATATGGAAGGACATTTGTTATCTCCAATGTTAAATAATCCTATTTTAAATTTTCCATTTTTAGCTTTATTGATTTCCGGTGGTAATACTCAATTAGTTTATGCTAAAAAACTAGGAGAATATAATTTATTAGGAATGTCTTTAGATTCTTCTGTAGGTAATACATTCGATAAAGTAGCCAAGTCATTAGGATTAAAATATCCTGGAGGACCTGAAATTTCTAATTTAGCTAAAAAAGGCAATATCAATAGATTTTATTTTCCTCGTCCTATGATTAAATCTCCAGGTTTAAATTTTAGTTTTTCTGGCTTGCGTACATTTACAGAAAAAACTATTAATAATAATGATAAAGATTTTCAAACTAAAGCGGATATTGCTTTAGCTTTTGAAGAAGCAGTATCTGATACTTTAACTATTAAATGTCATCGGGCGTTAAAAATGATTAATGTAAACAATTTAATTATAGCTGGAGGTGTTAGTGCTAATGATAGAATTAAAAAAAAATTAAAAAATTTAATGTCAAAACTCAATGGAAATTTTTATTATCCAAAATTAGAATTTTGTACTGACAATGGTGCTATGATAGCATATGCTGGATTATTAAGGTTTAAATCTGGAGAACATTATTCTAATTTAAATATTCATGTTTTTCCAAAATGGTTATTGTCGGATTTGAGTTTTTTAAAAAAAAAATAATTGTTTTGATATTTTTATATAAATAATAATTTTATTTAAATTCTATGAAATATATAATTAGTTAAATATTTTAATTATATAAATATTGAATTAAATCTTTTATTGTTAATACACACATATTATGTATTTTTGCAAATTGAACTACTTCATTAATACGTGCCATAGAACCGTCTTGGTTGGTTAATTCGCATAAAACACCTGTTGGTTGAAATCCTGCTAATTTTGTTAGTTCAATTGTGGCTTCAGTATGACCAGATCTAGCTAAAATACCTTCTGAATGAGCGCATAATGGAAAAACATGCCCAGGTTGATTAAGATCACTAGGTTTTGCTTGTTCTGCTATGGCAGTTTTAATGGTTGTTATTCTATCTGAAGCAGATACTCCAGTTGATATTCCTTTTGATGCTTCAATAGTAATAGTAAAAGGAGTAGTATATTTACTGGTATTTTTTTTAACCATCATAGACAATTCTAATTGTTTTCTACGTGATTCTGTAATACATAAACAAACAATTCCACTGCCATGTCTAATAGTGAAAGCCATTTGTTCTATTGTCATAGTTTCTGCTGGAAAAATTAAATCACCTTCATTTTCACGATTTTCATCGTCTAATAGTATTATTCCTTGTCCTTGTTTGAACGCTTTAATAGCATTTGTTATTCTTTGATTAGAATTTCCAAATTTAGATAAAATATTTTTCTTCATGATATTCCTAAATTGTTATTTTTATTACTCATGGTATGTAATATTAATCATATAATATTTTTAAATTTATTTTTAGTTATATTTTTCATTGATAGATATATTTTAATATAAAAATTTCATTTTGATTACAATATAAATTATTTTTTATTTTATTAATTCAAAAAATTATTTATTAATTAAAATTATTGATTATTTTAAAAAATTAAAAAAGTATATATCATAATATGATATATAATAATATTTAATATTATATGATTCAATACATATAATATATTATTTGATATGATATGTTATTTTTTTATATTTTTATATTTATTCTATAATTCTTTTTGATTTATTTTTGAATACTAATTTTAATTAGTTTATTTTTATAAAATGTTTTGATCAATGATAATATTAATTAAATGATTAAAAATTGATATAATTTTATTTTTTTATTTTTAATAGTTATATTTATATTTTTAATGAAAATATATTCAAATAGGAATAATATTTTATGGAAATATATTTAGTTGGTGGAGCTGTTCGGGATAGTTTATTAAATTTACCTATAAAAGATAAGGACTGGGTTGTTGTTGGAGCTACTATAGAGATATTATTAAAACTTAATTTTCAACAAGTAGGAAAAGAATTTCCGGTTTTTTTACATCCAGTCAGTCATGAAGAATATGCTTTGGCCAGAACTGAATATAAATCAGGTAAAGGATATTACGGATTTAAAACAAATTTTTCTCCAGAAGTAACGTTATATGATGATTTAATGCGAAGAGATTTAACTATAAATGCTATTGCTAAAAATATGTTTGGTGATTTCATAGATCCATATTTTGGTAGATTGGATTTAAAAAATAGAATTTTAAGACATGTATCACCTGCTTTTGTAGATGATCCTTTACGAGTTTTAAGAGTGGCTCGTTTTGCTGCTACTTTATCTCATCTAGGTTTTTCTATTGCAGAAGAAACGTTATTGCTAATGGAATCAATAGTAAAAAAAAGAGAATTATTATTTTTACAGTCAAATAGAATTTGGAAGGAAACAGAAAAAGCATTAATAACTAATAATCCTCATGTATATTTTCAGGTATTATATGCATGTAATGCTTTAATGATTATATTTCCAGAAATTAATCAATTATTTAATGTTGGAATGTTTCATTTTTTATCTGATATTATTGTACTAAATATTGATTTGTTTAAACATGTATCTTTAGTATCAAAAAAAACAACAGATTTAGATGTAAGATTTTCCTGTTTGTTTCAATGTATATATTTTAAAAATAATGTTATAAATTTGTTTGATGAAAATAAGAATTTATATATTTATAATTATATTTTATTAATTAAAAAATTTTTTAAACGTTTTAATATCCCTATTTATATTCGAGATTTAGTATTATTAATTATTAAATATCATTCTTTTATGATAAATATTATATATTTTAATTCTTATGATATTGTATTATTTTTAAGTAAAATTGACTCATGGAGAAAACCGATTAGAATTAAAAAATTATCTGTATTGATAAATTCATATTGCAAATTAAATGTGAATAATAGATCTAAAAATATATTACCAGGAGATTTTTTAACTATTGCATATTCTATTACATCAACTATATCTGCTAAATCAATTTTACATTTAGGATTAAAAGGCATTCAAATAAGAAACGAATTAATTCGTTTAAGATCTATAAAATTAAATTTATGGAGAAAACAGTTTTTATTAAAATGATAAAAAATATTTTTTATCATTTTTGAACATAAAAATATATTAATTAAATTTTTTTAATAAAAAATTTTATTTAATTTTAGTCCTAATCATTATTTATTGTTGATTGTTTATACACATTTAATAAATTAAATTAATTCAAGCAGTTAAATGATATTATATAATTCGTTTAACTGCTTAAAACTCTATTATTTTTTTACATACATTATAATAGTTATGCCAGCAATAACTTTTCCTTTCACTTTTTTTAATTCTATAATTTCATCCATATTTGAAATAATTACAGGTGTAATAGTTGATTTTGCATTTTTTTCTAAAAATGATAGATTGTATTTTAGTATTAAATCTCCTTTTTTTACTTTTTGTCCTTCTTCTGCAATTTGAGTAAATCCTTCACCTTTTAATTTGATTGTATCAATTCCGAAATGCACAAACATTTCAAGATCACTATTTTCAGATTCTATAGAAAATGCATGTTTAGTTTTAAAAATTTTTCCGATAGTTCCATTTATGGGTGCTAAAATTTGATCACCAGATGGTTTGATAGCTATTCCATCTCCAGCAATTTTTTCTGAAAAAACAGGATCTGGAACTGTTTCAAGATCTACAATATAACCTGATATTGGAGATATAATTTCTAATTGCTTAAAGGTATTGTTTTTTTTTTTACCAAATAAATTAGAAAATATGCCCATTTTTTTGCTCCTGGTAATAATTTTGTAGAGTTATTATATCAATAAAATTGTTAAATATAATTTGCATTAAATTGATGGATTAAATTAATAATATCTTTTGAAGTAGATAAAGATAATACTTTATTTGCTAATTCAATAGCAGAGGAATATCGGCTATTACGAATTATTTTTTTTACAATAGGTATAGAAGAAGGACTCATACTAAACTCATCTAATCCCATTCCAAATAAAATCATTGTAGCGTGAGGATCTCCTGCTAATTCTCCACACATTCCAGTCCATTTTCCTTCATTATGTGAAGCATCAATAACTTGTTTAATTAATTTTAAAACAGATGGGCTCATTGGATCATATAAATTTGAAATTAATTTATTCCCTCTATCAACTGCTAGAGTGTATTGTGTTAAATCATTTGTTCCTATACTAAAAAAATCAACTTCTTTAGCTAAATAATTAGAAATGATAGCAGAAGCAGGAGTTTCAATCATTATTCCGATTTCTATTTTTTCGTCAAATAATATATTTTCTTCATATAATTGTTGTTTTATTATATTTAATTCTTTTTTTAGAATTTGAATTTCTTCTACTGAAATAATCATAGGGAAAAGTATTTTTAATTTACCAAAAAATGAAGCTCTAAGAATAGCTTTTAATTGTGTATACAAAATTTCCTTTCTGTCCATTAATATTCTAATCGCTCTCCATCCTAAAAATGGATTTTCTTCTTTAGGAAGATTCATATATGGTAAATTTTTATCTCCTCCAATATCCATAGTACGAATTATGACTGATTTATTTTTCATTGCTTTAGCAATATTTTTATAAGCTATAAATTGTTCTTCTTCGTCAGGTAGTTTATCACGTTCCATAAATAAAAATTCAGTTCTATATAAACCAATAGATTCTGATCCGTATTTTTTAGCATTCACAATATCACGAATATCTCCGATATTAGAACTAATTTCTATTTTATGTCCATCTAAACTAATAGCTGGTAAAAATTTTATTTTTTTTAATTCATTTTTTTCTTGTAAATATTTTTTTTTAAATTTTTCACTATTTAGAATTTCTTCTTTGGACGGGTTAATGAATATTTTATTATTAATAGCATCAATTATTACAAAGTCACCATTTTTAACTTGACTGGTAATGTTACCAGTGCCTACTATAGCAGGAATTTCTAAGGAACGAGCCATAATTGATGTATGAGATGTTTTACCTCCTAAATCTGTGATGAATCCTAGTATGTATTTTAAGTTTATTTGTATTGTTTCTGAAGGTGTTAAATCTTGAGCAATTAAAATTACATTTTTGTTAATTTTATCAATCATGATATTATTTATATTAAAAATATTTTTAAGTAATTGATTTCCTAAGTCACGAATATCTGTTGCACGATTTTTTAAATATTCATCATTTAAATTTTCAATAATTTGAGCTTGTCTTTCAATAACAATATGAATGGCAGCGTCCGCTGTTTTTTTTTGTTTTTTTATTAACTGTATAATGTCTTGTTCAAATTCTGTATCTTCAATTAAAAGAATATATCCTTCAAATATATCTGATTTTTCTTTTCCTAGTTTTTTTTCTGTTGTTTGTTTGATGGTTTCTAGTTGTTTTATTGTTATTTTTTTAGCTCTTAAAAATTTTTTGATTTCTTGATCAATGGATTCATAAGAAATTTGATTTTTATTAATAATAATTTTTGGTTTGATAAACAATAAAACTTTTCCAAATGCAATACCTGGTGATGCTAAAATCCCTGAAATCATAACATTACCTTAAAATATAACAATAATTAATTAAAAAATGAAAATTATTTCATTAGTAAAATACTATATTAATTTTTATAAAAAAAATAAATTACTTTTTTTAGTAATTTTTTAAATAATATTTATTAAAATAATTATTTTAATATTGATAATAATTTTTCTAAATGTTCTACAGCTATTTTTTCATCTTTGCCTTCTGCAGATAAAATAATTTGACTTCCTTGTGTTAATCCTAATGTTTGTAGTTTAAATAAACTTTTTGCATTCACAGTCTTTCCATTAGCTTCTATATTAATTTCGGAATGAAAATTTTTAGCTTCTTTTACAAATTGCGCAGCAGGACGGATATGTAGTCCATGGGGTGATAATATTGTTATAGTTTTTTGAAACATTATTTATCCTTTTATATTCATATATTTAAAATTTATTAATACTTAATAAATTTATTAAAATTAATTTAAAATAATAAAATGAAGTAAAATATTTTTTTAAAATTATATACATTTTTTTTCAGTCTACAATATTTATATATATTAATTATTTTTTTATATTTGTATTTCTGAAAATAAATTTGTACTTAAATATCGTTCTCCAGAAGAAGGAAGAATCACAACAATTTTTTTATTCATAAATTTTTCATTTTGATTTTGTAATTTTATTGCAGCAGCAACAGCAGCTCCAGAAGAAATACCAACTAAAATACCTTCTTCTTTTATTATTTGTTTTGCAGTAGCAATTGCTTTTTCACTAGAAATACAAATTACTTTATCAATTAATGTTAAATCTAAATTTTTAGGAATAAATCCAGCTCCAATACCTTGTATTTGATGAGGTCCAGGAGTAAGTGTTTTCCCTGATAATTTTTGTGTAATGACTGGTGATTCACTAGGTTCTACTACTATACTGATTAATTCTATTTTTTTTTTATTTTTTTTTAAATATCTTGTTACACCTGTAAATGTACCTCCAGTTCCAACAGCAGAAACAAAAATATCAAATTCTCCGTTGGTATCTTTCCATATTTCTGGACCAGTAGTTTTTTCATGTATTTCTGGATTGGATGGATTGTTAAATTGTTCTAATAAAATATATTTTTTAGTATTTGTTGATGCAATTTTTTTAGCTATTTCTATTGCTCCTTTCATTCCTTGGTTGCTATCTGTTAATTCTAATTTAGCTCCTAATGCTAGTAGTAATTTTTTTCTTTCTGTTGACATATTTTCAGGCATTGCAAGAGTAATTTTATAATTTCTGGCAGCTGCTACAAATGCTAAAGCAATACCAGTATTGCCACTAGTAGCTTCAATAATTTCCATATTTTCTTTTAACAATCCATTTTTTTCTGCATTCCATACCATATTTGCTCCAATTCGACATTTTACGCTAAAACTAGGATTTTGAGATTCTATTTTTACAAAAATATTTCCATGTCCAATTTTATTAAGACGTACTAATGGTGTATTACCAATCGTTAAAGAGTTATCTGGATAAATTTGATTCATTAGATTTCCATTTTTATTTAATTATATTTATTTATATTTAGTTTTTATTAATTTATTCTTTTTAATAATTCTCTTTTTTTAAAATAATAGATATTAAAATGTAATTGCTTATTTATTAATTTTTAATAAAACATTTTTATATACAAATGAATGTCTGAATTAATTATTTTACACATAAGTTTTTATTTATACATTTATTATATTCATGTATATTATTTTTTATATATTATTTTAGAACAATATTCTAATAATAATATATAAATATTAATTATATAATTTTTATATAATTTTTTAAAATATATATTTTTATTTTTCTATTATATTTTTTTTTAAAATTAATTTTAGTTTTAATTTTCATATTTGACTAATTTTATATTGATAAGCTATTTTTATATTAATTAATATTTTTTGTATTATTCATAAATTTTAAATGACAATATTTTTATAACTATTGTATATATTATTATTTTGTATACATAAAAAATAATAATATATACAATAGTTATAAAAATATTGTCATTTAAAATTTATGAATAATACAAAAAAAAATATAGATAAATTAAAGAAAAAAATTTTTTATCATAATTATTTATATTATACATTAGATAATCCAAAAATTTCTGACTATGAATATGATTTATTAGTACAAAAATTACAATTATTAGAAAAAAAAAAATCAACTCTCATAGATCATGATTCTCCTAGTCAAATTATTGGATCTGATTTATTAATTGATTTAGGAACTATAAAACATTTTTCGCCTATGTTATCATTAAATAACATTAATGATATTAGTCAATATATTCATTTTGAAAAAAAAATTAGATCTAATTTTAATTCACAACAAGAAATTTCTTTTTGTTGTGAATTAAAATTAGATGGTATAGCTGTTAATTTAATATACAAAAATGGTTTATTATTAAAAGCAGGAACAAGAGGTAATGGTTTAATTGGAGAAAACGTAACTGATAATATTAAAACGATTAAGTCTATCCCTATGGTTTTGAATGGTAATAATATACCAGAATTATTAGAAGTACGTGGTGAAGTAATTATGTCACATCAAGATTTTTTGAATTTAAATGAAATTTCTAAAAATTCTGGTGGTAAAGTTTTTGCTAACCCTAGAAACGCAGCAGCTGGTTCTTTAAGACATATAAATAAAAATATTACCAAAGAAAGAAATTTAATGTTTTTTTGTCATGGTTTAGGTATATATAAAAGTAATATAATTAAATTTAATAGTCATTTTAATATTTTTAAGCATTTTAAAGAATGGGGTTTACCAGTACCGAATGATGTAACATTGTGTTTTAATTATGAAGAAATTTTGTCATATTACAATTATGTGAAAAAAAATCGTTTGTTATTTAATTTTGATATTGATGGTATAGTTATTAAATTGGATTCTATTATTTTACAAAATCAATTAGGGAATAATGCCCGTGCTCCACGTTGGGCTATAGCATGTAAGTTTATTTCAAAAAAAAATATAACAAAAATATTAAATATTCAATTTCAAGTGGGACGAACTGGTATAATTACTCCGGTAGCTGAATTAATTCCTGTTTTTTTATCTGGGGTCATTATAAAAAAAGTTTCATTATATAATAAAAATGAAATGTATAAACTTGGTGTTTGTATTGGAGATATTGTTACTATTACTCGATCTGGGGATGTAATTCCAAAAATATTATCTGTAGATTTATCAAATCGGAAAAAAAATCAATTGAAATTTGTTTCATTTCCTATTCATTGTCCTATTTGTTTTTCATTGTTAACAGAAACTGAAACAAAAGTGATTCGTTGCATTGCAGGTTTTTCATGCATAGCACAAAGGAAGAAAAAAATAGTTCATTTTTTTTCTAAAAAAGCATTATATATAAAAGGATTGGGTTCATTTATTATAAATCAATTAGTTGATAAAAATCATATTAATAATCCTGTTGATATATTTTTTTTAAAGAAAAATAATTTTTTGAATTTATCTAGATTAGGTAATAAATCAATTTCAAAAATTTTGAATGCTATTGAGCATTCTAAAAAAACAACTTTATATAGATTGTTATATGGATTGGGTATACAGGATATTGGTGAAAGTATAGCTAAAAAATTATCATATTATTTTAAAAATATTGATAATATTATGAATGCTAATATAAAAGATTTAATGTCTGTAAATACTATAGGTAATAAATTAGCTGTAAATATATTTAGTTTTATGCAAGAAAAAAATAATATAATTTTACTTGATAAATTAAAAAGAATTTATTTAATTTATGAAGATAATTTTTAATAAAATATAAATTTTAATGTTTTTATTGTAATTAAAAATATTTTAATTTTTTCTTTTATAAAAAAACAACGATCTTAATGTTTTATTTCAAAAATGATTTTAAAAATTTTTAATTATCTATTGATTTTATTTATTTAATTATTTTTGATTGACTTACTATAGCTAAAAATTTAAATTTTATTTTTATAATAATTTGTTTTTATGGGTTGTGCAGGATTTGAACCTGCGACCAATTGATTAAAAGTCAACTGCTCTACCAACTGAGCTAACAACCCATATGATTTTTATAGGTGATGACGGATTTGAACCGCCGACATCCTCCGTGTAAAGGAGGCGCTCTGCCAACTGAGCTAATCACCTAAATATTTTTGAAATTAAAAATATAAAATATTATTTAAATTTAACTCGGTATATTATTTTATTTTTTTAATTTTTCTATTTTTAAATAATTTTAAAATTCATTCTATATTTTTTTTAAAAAAAAATCAAATAGTTATTTATTTTTAATTTATTTATTATAATTATACTATATTAATTATATTCGTTAATTTGAATACATATGAAAATTAAAACTCGTTTTTCACCTAGTCCTACTGGTAATTTACATATTGGAAGTGTACGTACTGCTTTATATGCTTGGTTATTTGCTAAAAAAAATAAAGGTAGTTTTGTATTACGTATAGAAGATACTGATTTAGAACGATCAAATTTAAAATCAGTAAAATCAATTATTGATGGTTTAAAATGGTTAGGTTTAAATTGGGACGAAGGTCCTTATTTTCAAAGTCAACGTTTAATTCGTTATCAAAAAGTAATTGATTTTATGTTGCATGAAAAATTAGCATATCGATGTTATTGTTCTGTGAATAGATTAGATAGATTAAGATCAAAACAATTATCTAAAGGATTAAAACCTAGATATGATCATCATTGTCGAAATTTAAATAATAAAGATAATCACAAACTTCAACATGTAGTGCGATTTCGTAATCCTTTAACAGGATCAGTAACTTTTAATGATTTGATCAGAGGTAAGATTATTCATTATAATAATGAATTAGATGATTTAATAATACAACGTAGTAATGGAATGCCAACTTATAATTTTGTTGTAGTTATTGATGATGTTGATATGGATATTACACATGTTATTCGAGGAGAAGACCATGTTAGTAATACTCCTAGACAAATTAATATTTTTAATGCTTTATCAAAAAAAGAACCTGTATATGCTCATGTTTCAATGATTTTAAATCATGAAGGTAAAAAATTATCTAAACGAGATGTTAATGTTAGTAATATTATACATTTTCGTGAATTAGGATTTTTACCTGAATCTATTTTGAATTATTTAGTACGGTTAGGCTGGTCTTATGGTAATCAAGAATTGTTTACTATGAATGAAATGATAGAATTTTTTTCTTTTGATAATATTAACAATTCAGCTAGTATTTTTAATATTGATAAAATGTTATGGTATAATAATTATTACATCAATAATTTACCAAAAGAATATATTATTAATTTATTGCATAAATGTTTTGAAAAAGAAAAAATAGATACTCATTCAGGACCTAATATGATTGATTTAATAACTATAATGGGCCCTAGATGTAATACTTTAAAAAAGATTGTTGATGATTCTATATATTTTTATGTACAAGAGATTGATTATGATTTAAATCAAATTAAATTATATTTAGATAAATATTCTATCTTGATTTTAAAAATGATGTATAAAAAAATTTTTTTAATGGTAGATTGGAATTTAAATAATTTATCTGGTGTTATTAAAGAATGTACAATACAATTAAAAATATCGTTTAAAAAAGCAGCAACAATTTTAAGGTTAGCTCTTTCTGGAAAAATATATACACCTAGTATAAGTTTAGTATTATACTACATTGGAAAAAAAAGATCTTTAATTCGTATTAAAGATTTTTTGTTAAAAATTAATGATTTAAATTTTTAAATAATTTCATATTTTGATAATGAACATGTTTATTTATTAATTCTTTGTGTAAATATTTTAATAATAATTTATTAATTTAATTAAAATATTTATATTTTATATATTTTAATATTATTTTTCATCATGGGGTTGTAGCTTATTTTGGAAAAGCATTTGCATGGCATGCAAAAGATTAGCGGTTCGAATCCGCTCAACTCCACAATTTATTAGAATAATAATATTTTAAAATATATTTGTTTTTTTTTAAAATTTTTACTCAAAACTCATTTTTTAATCCAATATTTTATTATTGATAGATTTTTATCAAAAATAGATAATCTATAATTTTTTTTATTATTCATCATTTATTTATTAATAATTAAATTATTTTTTTAAATTTATGATTATTAATTTTTATGTATTATATTTTCAATTAAACATATTTAATAATTAGTATCAATGAATTTAATTATTAATAAATGATTCACTGATATTGAAATATCAGTGAATCATTTAATGAGTATATAACAGCAAGAATTTAAATGATATCAAAGATTACTTTATAATTGTAAATTCATGATATCTTGATAAGCGGAAAGGAGTTTGTTTCGAATTTGTACAGCTAATTGTATTGATAATGATGACTTTTCTATATCTAACATAATGTTATGTAGTGATTGTCCTTCATGATTTAGTAAAAATTTTTCAGCATTGTTTTGTGTTTTTTTTTGAAAATCAATTATTTTTTCTAGTTCCAATTTAAATTTAGGAAGTTTAACAGATGGTTCAGTAAGAGTAAAATTATTATTGATAATTGAGTTTTGTGAATTTATTTTATCTATATTATCGTTTATTTTTAGACCTGCAATTAACATAATTTCCTCTTTAATGTTTTGATTGATTTTTTTATTTAGATGCATAGTAACATATTTATATATAAAAAATCTTTATTTTAATATTAAAAAAAAATAAATTTTATATTAATTCATTTTTGTAAAATATATAAAAATTGATAATATATGATTTTTAAAAAAATTGGTTATAGATATTATTTTTTAATTAGTATCTTAGTAAATTTAAAATATATTGTTATTGTTATCGATAGGGAGATTTCATGAATGTTGGTCAAGTTAAAAATTCTAGTGTAAATAAATTAGGCATGAACGGTTTTTTTAGTCAATTTTTTAGTTCTTTTCGTACTTTTTTTATATTGACAATAATTTTTTTAATGATTTCAGTTTATTTTTGTTTTTTTAAAAAATCGCAATCTTATCGTTTGTTATATAATCATTTATCTAGTTTTGATGGAGGTGCTATTGTAACACAATTAAAGCAAATGCATATTCCATATCAATTTACAAAAAATTCTGGATTGTTATTGGTGCCTTCTGATCAAATCTATGAAATTAGATATCATTTAGCTGAACAAGGGTTGCCTAAAGGTAATGGAGTTGGTTTTGAACTTTTAGATAAAGATAAATTAGGTAGTAGTCAATTTTCAGAACAAATTAATTATCAAAGAGCATTAGAAGGTGAGTTAGCACGCAGTATTTTGAAAATTAATATTATTGAAGATGTCAGAGTTCATATATCTTTACCTAAAGAATCCTTGTTTCTTTATGAAAAAAAAGAGCCTTCAGCTTCTGTTGTAGTTAGCATGCACCATGGAAAAATTTTAGATATGGGTCAAATTAATGCTATTGTTCATTTAGTATCTAGTAGTATTGCTGGATTATCTACACATAATGTTACAATTATTGATGAATTAGGTCATTTATTAACTGGTTCTAATAATAATTATAGTAATTTAAATAATGAGCAGTTAAATTATACTAAATTAATTGAAGATCATTATAGTTCAAGAATAGAAAAAATTTTAACTCCATTGGTAGGTTTTGGAAATGTTCATGCTGAAGTGACAGCTAAGATTAATTTTAATATTGTAGATCGTCATGAAGATAAATATAATCCAAATTATGATAATAAAAACAAATCTATTCGTTCTGAACAAAGTATGAATAATTCTCAAACGATAACAGAAAATATGAAGCAATTTCAACAAGAACAGGTTTTTTCTAATAATCAAAATAATAAAATTATTCATAATAAACAAAAATCGCATTTAAATCATGCAAAAAAAATTGAAAAAAATATTATTAATAAAAATCAATCTTTTTTTATCCCATTTCCTTCAGATTCTAATCATAAAAAAGAAAACACTATTAATTATGAATTAGATCATATTATTTCTCATATAAAAATACATACTGGTGATATAAAACAATTGTCAGCAGCTGTAATTGTAAATTATTTTGAAAATAATAAAGGAAAAATGATTCCTTTAAATCATGATTTATTAAAAAAAATGCATAGTTTAATTCATGAAAGTATAGGTTATTCTAAAGATAGAAAAGATACAATTAAATTAGTAAATGCACCATTTGTTCAACATAAAAAAGTTTTAATTAAATATATCAAAACTCCATATATTAAAGAACCTGAGAATAATTTGTTTTTTTATTTAGTTAGTATTATAGTTTTTATGTTGTTTTTTATTTTTTATTATCAATATCAAATTTCAAAATATAAAAAAGAAAATATAAAATTTCTTTCTAAAAAAAATTTAAAAGATAATCAATTAAAATCTAATTTTGATTCTATTTTAGAGAAAAAAAATAACAATCAGATAAAAAAACATTTGTCTAATGATATTAAAAAAAATCAGTCTGATATTATTAATGAAAACAAAGATAATTCCCATATGACTGCTATAATGATTAAAAAATGGATGAGTGGTGAATAATTCATGATAAATTTAAATGGAATAGAAAAAAGTGCTTTATTATTAATGTCTATGGATTCTGATCAAGTATCTCAGGTATTGAAACATTTTACATCATCAGAAATTCAATTATTAATTAGTACTATTTTAAAAATCACTGAAAAAGAATCTCAACATGTAAATTTAGTTTTAGATGAATTTCATGGTTTTTGTAAAACAAACAATTTTTTAAATGAAAATTATTCTCAAAAATATTTGTTATCTATGTTAAAAAAAGTATTAGAAAACAAGACAGCTGATTGTTTTTTAGAAGAAGAATTAATTATACAAAATAGAAAAAAAAAATTAACTATATTAAATAGTTTTAGTGCGAAAGAATTAGCAATTTTGATACACAAAGAACATATACAAATTATTACTATTTTGTTGTCATATATTAATCGTGATCTTGCTTCTCAAACACTAGTTTTATTAGAAAAAAAAATACAAATTGAAGTGATTTTTCGTATTTCAAAATTAAATAAATTAAATCGTAAAGTTATGGTAGAATTTTTAAGATTTATTGATTATTTATTAGATTCTAAAACACATTTATTTAAAAATATTAATGGTATCAAAATTAGTTCAGAACTATTACAGAAATTAAAAGAAAAAAATAGAAAAATAATATTAGATGAAATAAAAATATCTAATAAAGATATTGTGCATCAAATTAATTATGAAAGTTTTTCATTTGATAATATTCTTGATTTAGATGATTTACATATAAAATTTTTAATAAAAAAAATAAGTCAAAATAAAATTTTTAATGTCTTAAAATATTGTCATAAGTCATTCCAAGAAAAATTTTTAAAAAATATGTCTAAAATAGATTCTGATGCATTTTATAAATTTTCTAATAAAAAAACATCTATTCCAAATGTTTTAATAGAAGAAGATAAAAAAGAGATAGTGATGTTAATTAAAAAATATTTATATGATGGAAAAATATCATTTCATACATTAGGGTAATTAAATGTCTCATACTACTGTTATAAAAAAATGGAAAAAATGGTATCCGGATAAATTAAATGAATCTAAAAATATTAAACAACAATTAGTTTCATCAAATGATGATTTAGATATCATTAATAGTAGCAATCAGAATAAATTATTTATCCCAGTTCTTGAAAAAACAGTATCAATGTCTGAAAATTTTGATCAGAATATGCTAAATGATTCAAGTAAAAAAAATGTTACTCATGCTGATGGTCAATGTAATATGACAGATGGTTTAAAATTAAAAGAAGAATTTTTAAATTTTGAAAAAGAAAAAAAAATATTTTTTATAACAATCAAAGAATTTTTACATAACTTTCAATTATCTATGAATACTTTAGATGAATTAATTTCTTCTCGTTTAGAACAATTAGTATTAAAGGTGACTGAAAAAATTATTGAATCTATTCCAATAATAGAAAAAAATATTATATTGAACAAAATAAATTTTTTTTTAAATCAAGATATTTTTTGTTTTAAAAAAATACGATTACATATTCATCCTGATAACAAATTATTAATTGAAAAAGAGTTTGGAAAAATTTTTAATGATTATGGATGGATAATATTTTCTGATTCTGAAATAGATAAAAATGGTTGTAAATTTTCATCATTAGTTGATGGTAGTGAATTTGATTGTAATTTATCGTCTCGTTTTAAAGCATTATCTCGAATAACTTTCTTAGAGGAATGAAAGTGATAAATTTGCAAATTGAACGGTGGTTGAAAAAGATTAATTTAATGGAATCTAAGTTAAATAAAATTCCTAATTTGATTTGTTCTGGTTCTTTAGTGGGATTAAATGGTATAGTATTTGAAGTTAGTGGATTAATATTACCTATTGGTGCAATTTGTATTATTGAAACACATTTGTCTTCTAAATACCAGTGTTATAAGAAATGTGAAGTAATAGGTTTTAAAGACAATATTATATTCATTATACCATTAGATGGTATTGTAGATGGTGTTAGTTATGGAGATCGTGTTTTTAGTAATATTAATTTGAGTTGTTTGGATTCAAATTTCGAGTTTAATAATGTACCATTAGGTAATGATTTATTAGGTCGAGTACTAGATAGTCAAGGTGTTCCTTTAGATAAATTAGAATCTATTAAACCAGAATTTTATGGACCATTGTTTACGCCATTAATTAATCCTTTAGATCGTCAACCTATTAAAAAAATTTTAGATTTAGGAATTCGTTCAATAAACTCGTTATTAACTATTGGTGTAGGGCAAAGAATAGGGTTATTTTCTAGTTCAGGATTAGGTAAAAGTGTGTTATTAGGCATGATTGCAAAATATAGTTCTGCTGATGTGATTGTTTTAGGTTTAATTGGTGAAAGAGGAAGAGAAGTTAAAGAATTTATCGATAATATTTTAGGAAAGGAAGGTTTATCTCGTTCAGTAATTGTTGCAGTTCCAGCTGATGTTTCTGCATTATCTAGAATTAAAGGTACTATTTATGCAACTAGAATAGCTGAATATTTTAGAGAACAAAAAAAACATGTATTATTAATTATTGATTCTTTAACTCGTTATGCTATGTCATTACGTGAAGTATCTTTATCTTTAGGTGAATTACCAGTTACTAAAGGTTATCCATCCTCTGTTTTTTCTAAGTTACCAATGTTAATCGAACGAGCTGGTAATTCAAATAACCATTCTGGATCCATTAGTGCAATATATACAATATTAACAGAACAAGATACAGAAAATGATCCTATTTCAGATATTGCTAAATCTGTGTTAGATGGTCATATAGTGTTATCGAAAAATTTAGCTGAAAGTGGTAGATATCCTGCTATTGATGTTTCTGTTTCGATTAGTAGATTAATGACTAATTTGATTAGTGATAGTCAATATAATCAAGTTATTTTTTTAAAGCAATTAATTTCTATATATAATAAAAATGAAGATTTAATTAATATAGGGGCATATGTAGCTGGTAGTAATAAATTACTTGATAAAGCTATTTTGTTTAAACCTAAATTAGATGCTTTTTTACAACAGGATATGCATCAACGTATTAATTATGGTGATTCTTGTTTGGAATTAGAAAAATTATTTAATGAAGTTCATTTAAGTAATTAAATATTTTTATTTTTATATGGTAAAATTATGTTAACAATTAAAAAAATGAAATTATTAAAGATAAAAGAACAATTCAAAATAAAATTAATCATGGGTCATTTTAAAAATATTTTTTTTAAAAAAAAATGTATTTTAAATCAATTTAATCAACTTGATCAATACCATAAAGAATATTATAAGTCTTTACATTTGGATCTTTTATCTGGTATTAATAGTATTAGTATAAAATGTTATTTAGATTTTTTAAATCTTTTAGAAAATAATATAAAATTACAAATTGAACAATTATCAAAATGTAATAAAAAATTAGAATTAATTTCAATTGATTTAAAAAGTATGCAAGAAAAAATTAATATTTATAAAAATTTAGAATTGAAAATTCATCAAAATAAAATTTTAAAAGAAGAAACTAATCAACAAAAATATAATGATGAATTTTCTTCTTTATTGTTCTTAAAAAAGGTATAACATTATTATGTTATTAAAAGTTAGTGGTGAATTATTTAATAATATGATGATTAATCATCATATTATTAAAAATATATTTTTTAATATTTTTAAAAAAAAATTAAGTTTTTTGATTTTTAAAAAACAAAATCATTTTAATAATGTGAAACGCATTCCTAAAAAGATTATATATCGTAAATTAGATAAAAAAGACAATATTATTAATACATCTTTTCATAATTTTTTTTTAAATTATTTTCATCAATCTTATAATAATATTATTATTTCTAAAAATAATTTTTCAAAACATAAATGTATTAGTTCATCTATTTTAAAAAAACATATTTTTAAAAATACTATTATTTTTGCAGTTCCTCATAATGCAATGAATAATATTAATATAAAAAAACAAAATATTAATAATACAATATCTAAAATCACAAATAACATTAAATTAAATTTTAAAAACATATTATTGAATTTTAACTATTTTATAAAAAAATTTTTTAGTGTATCATTTAATTTTAATTATATTAAAAATTTTTATAACCAACGGATTAATAATGATTTTTTGTCAAATAAAAATTGTTTTTTTAATTTTTTAAAGATATCACTATTTGATATCAGTTGGATTCAACAAAATGCATTATTAAGTTATTTTAATAATATCTTTTGTATCAATAATTTAAAAATTTTAGATAATAATCAAAAATTATATCAAAATATTTCACTTAATGATTGTAATTTGCAAACATTTTATAATGTAAAAAATAGTAATTTGTTTTTAAATAAATTTTTATTAATAGAAGAATTAAGAAATAAGATAGCACAACAAATATTAATATTAAAATTCAATCAAATGAATCAAGTTAAATTATATCTTTATCCAAAAAACAAGGGATTATTGTGTATTGAGTTGAATATGAGTAACAATAAAAATGTTTTAAATTTTATATCTCAAGATAGTCGAATTTGTTTTGCATTAAATGCTGCTGTTCATGATTTAAGAAAAAAAATGAAAAAAAATGGTATAATATTAGATTCAATCACTATTTATGATCATAGTTTGTTTTTACAAAAGGATCATAATGCTAATTATATTAAATATTATAATCGTAATAAAAATTATAATTATAACAAATATTCTAGCAATAGAACCAAACCATTATTAAAAGGTTATAAAAATTGTATTTTAAATGATAATTTTATTCATGTTTATGTTTAAATATAATTTTTATTAATATAATTTATAATATTAAAAATAAAATTTTTTAAATTAATTTTTAATATTATAAATTATTATTGTATTTTATAATTATATATTGATAACTATTTTAATTATTAAGGTATTTTGAATGGATAAAAAAATAATTTCCGATATTAACTTAAAAAATTTTTTTTTGGATACTCAAAAAGATAAATATAAAAATATTATAGATGTTAATGAAAATATAAATTGTCTCAACAAAAATATCATAGATACAGAACAATACAACAGTATTTTAAATGATGTAAATCAATTATTTTTGCATCATTTTCAGAAAAATTTATCTAAATTTATTAATATAGAAGATATGATTTTTCGTTGTACAAATATAAAAAATATATCTTATCAAGACTATATAAAAAATTTTAACATGCCTATTAAATTTAATATTTTAGAATCTTTTTCTAATAATAATATTGCTTTTATTGGTTTTTCCTCTCAATTTATTTTTTTTGTAATAGATTTGTTATTTGGGAATACAGGTTTATTACCACCATTTGTTCTTAAAAAAAATGAATTTACATCATATGAATATAATTTGATAAAAAAAATATATTTAATTATTATTCAATCATATGTTTTTTCTTGGAAAAAAATTTATTCAATAGATTTAAAATATAGTTCTATTGATAATATGTATGTAAATACTGATATTGTTGGCTGTAAAGATAATAATAATTTGTTTTTTTCAGAATTTTCTGTTAATTCTAATAATAGTGATATAAAATTTAATATTTGTATTTCATCATCTATAATTCAGACTTGGAATAATAAATTATTTAATCACAAAAAATTATCTGATGATTTGAATGGTGATATTAATTATGATTTGTTAAATATAATAAATAAAATTGAATTAGATATTAAAATTCAATTTTTAGAATTTATGATACCTTTATCTAATATTTTGAAATTAAAAATTGGTGATGTTTTTAATATTTCACAACCCGATCAAGTTATAGCTCATATAGATGATATGTTTTTATTTTCTGGAAAATATGGATCATGTGAAGGTAAACATGCATTGTCTATCATTAATATAAAACAATCTAATATTGAAAATAGTATTATAAAAGGATAATTTAATTATGGTAAATGATAATCAGGATAGTCAAAAAAATAATATTTTAAAAGATAATATCGAATTATTAGATAAAAAATCTTTAATTAAAGATATTAATTTAAAACATGACAATGTATTATCTGAATATAATATTGATTTTATTGGACAAATTCCTGTAAAAGTATTAGTAGAATTAGGTAGAATTAAAATTACGATTAAAGAATTTTTAAAATTATCTGTGGGATCTATATTGTCTTTAGAAAATGATCTGAATCAACCTTTAAATATTTTTGTGAATAATTTTTTAATTGCTCAGGGTGAAATAGTCGTTATTGAAAATAAATATGGAATTCGAATTACTAAGATAATAGAAAAATCTGAATTTATTAATACTGTTCATAATTAATTTTTGCACGGAATTAATTTTTTTAAATTTTTTTTTGATTAATTGATAATTTATTTTAAATTTATTTTATATGTATTGTTTTTTTATATATTTTTTTTTAATATAATATATAATAATAAAATGATTTCTATTTGTATTTATAGATAGCATATGAAAAATTTTACTTAAAGATTTTGGAAAAAACGATGGTTAATCAGATATTATTATTTTTATCTTTATTTTTATTTTCTCCAGAAATTTATGCATCAATACCTGGATTAACTACTCATTATTTGAGTGATGGAGGTCAAAGTTGGTCTCTTCCCATTCAAACTTTAGTATTCTTGACTTCATTGACTTTTCTTCCAGCTATTCTATTGATGATGACTAGTTTTACAAGAATTATTATTGTTTTTGGTTTATTGAGAAATGCCATTGGAACTCCTTACGCTCCACCAAATCAAGTATTACTTGGTCTGGCGTTATTTTTAACTTTTTTTATTATGAGTCCAGTATTAGATAAAGTATATACAGAAGCATATTTACCTTTTTCTCAGGATAAAATATCTATGGATGTAGCTTTGAAAAAAGGAGCTGAACCATTAAAACAATTTATGATAAAACAAATTAGAAAACCTGATTTAGAATTATTTTCTAAATTAGCACATATTTCTTCATTTTCTAATTTGAAAGATGTTCCAATGAGAGTAATATTACCTGCTTTTATTACAAGTGAATTAAAAACTGCTTTTCAAATAGGATTTACTATATTTATTCCTTTTTTAATTATTGATTTAGTGGTTTCAAGTGTTTTAATGGCATTAGGAATGATGATGGTTCCACCTTCTAGTATTTCATTGCCTTTTAAATTAATGTTATTTGTTTTAGTTGATGGTTGGAAATTGTTAGTAAATTCATTAGCTCAAAGTTTCTATTTTTAATAATTTATTTTTAATTATGAAAATATTTATTTTTTAAAATATTTTATTTCAAAAAATGAGGTTTTATGACTCCAGAATTAGTAATGACTATGTTTCATGAAGCGATTAAAGTTTCATTACTTTTATCATTTCCTTTATTATTATCTGCTTTGATAACAGGATTAGTAATCAGTTTATTACAAGCTTCAACTCAAATTAATGAACAAACTTTATCTTTTATTCCTAAAATAATATCTGTTTTTAGTTCAATTGTGTTTTTTGGTCCATGGATGTTAAACGTTTTAATTGATTATGTACAAAATTTATTTAATAATTTACCTTTAATAATACACTAATGTTAACGGTTAATAGTATTGATTTTTTTTATTTTTTAAATAATATTTTACTTCCTTCTATACGGATTTTATCATTATTTTATACTGCTCCTATATTTAGTGAAAATTGTATTTCATATAAGATAAAAATATTTTTATCTATTATAATTAGTTTTTTAATTTTTCCTTTTTTACCTGAATCACATATAAATTTTTTTTCTTATCATTATTGTTTAATTTTTATTCAACAAATTATTATTGGGGGTTTTTTAGGATTTATCATCAAAATTGTTTTTTCATCTGTTAATATGGCAGGAGAAATTATTTCGGCTTTAATAGGTTTATCTTTTTCTAATTATTTTGATATCAATAGTCGTAATAATTTATCTTCTATTTCTAGGTTTTTAAATATATTAATATTATTTATATTTTTAACTTTTAATGGTCATCTTTGGTTAATTTCTATTTTATCTGATAGTTTCCATCAGATACCTATAGATCATTCTGTTTTTAATGTAAAAATATTTTTTATATTAGTTCAATTTTCTAGTCTATTATTTTTGAATAGTTTAAAGTTAGCTTTGCCTGTTATTATTTTATTATTGATATTAAATTGTATTATGGCTTTTTTAAATCGAATTTCTCCTCAGATTTCAATTTTTTCTGTTGGTTTTCCTATTACTTTAGTTGTAGGTATATTTACTTTAAATGCATTAATTCCAATTTCTATATCTTTTTTTAAAGATATTTTTATTAATGTTCAAAATTTTTTATTTTATATTACGTGATTGATTTTTTTAGATATTTTATAATAATAATGTTTTATTTTAAAAATATAATTTTTTGTTTTTATTAATATAATTAATTAATTATTAAATATAATTAATTAATTATATTAATTGTTTATAATAATGTTATTTTATTTTTTTTTCTTTATATAAAATATGTTTTTGAATAATAGGATCGTATTTTTTTAATTCTAATTTTGTTGATTTGTTTTTTTTATTTTTAGTAGTCGTGTAATAATGTTTACTTCCTGAAGTAGAAAATAATTTTATTTTTTCTCTAGAACTTTTTGCCATTTTTGTCTCTTATAGTAATTTGTTTTTTTTATTTTTAATAAAAGATTTTTTTAATGTTTCTTGGATTCCATTTTTATCTATGATTCTCATACCTTTAGCTGAAATATTTAATTTGATAAATTTTTTTTCTTCAGGTATCCAAAATTTATGATTATGTAAATTTAAGAAAAAACGTCTTTTAGTTGCGTTCATAGCATGTGATCTATGGTTTCCTACCATGGGTTTTTTAAAAGTTATATCACATATTTTAGCCATTTTTATATTTTCCTACATGAATTAATTTTTTATATAAAATTTTTTATTGTTAAATAATATCATTATAAATAAAAATATTTTTATAATTTGAAATCATATATCATATAATGAATATTGTTAATTATTTATATCATCTTAAAATAAATATATTTTTTTATAATTTCAAAATATTTTTGATCTTATTTTTTTTAAAAATATTAAAATAAATATTTTATATATATATAATATTTTTGAATTAAAAAAAATTAATATATATATTATATTTTTAATATAAAGATAAAAATATTAATTTTTTTATAATTATTTTTTAGATATTTGAATTATTTTACAGTGATTTTATTTATATAGCTATGTTATAAAAAATTATATTTAATTGATTACAATTAATAAAAATATTTTATTAAAAAATAATTTTAAATTAAAAATAATTATGAACTTTAAAAATTTTTTTTAGTATTATTAGTATAAAATATTATTGTTATTTAAATATGAATATTATTATTTTTTTATTTTTTCATATCTTTTTATTGAATTTTTTATTTCCAAAATTGCATTTTTTTTATTTTGCCATTCAATAATTTTAACCCATTTATTTTTTTCTAAATTTTTATAATTTTCAAAAAAATTTTGAATTTGATTTTTTAATAATATAGGAAAATCTATTATGTCTTGTATAGAATTATATTCTTGGGAAATATTATTATGAGGAACTGCTATAATTTTAGAATCGTCACCAGATTCATCTTGCATCATTAATATCCCTACAGGACGACATTGAATAACGGATGGGGCTAATAATGGATATGGAGTAGGAATTAATATATCTAGTGGGTCTCCATCTAAAGATTGTGTATTATTAATATAACCGTAATTACATGGATAGATCATAGCACTAGATATAAATCTATCTACAAATAATTCGTTATAAGTTTTGTTCATTTCATATTTAATTGGATTAGAAAATGCTGATATTTCAATAATAGCATATATATCTTCAGGAAAATTATTTCCAACAGGTATTTTTTTAAAAGACATAATTAGTCCATGGTTTGAATTTATTAAAATATATATTATGTTAATGTTTTTGTAAATATAATTTTTATGATTGTTGCTAAAGTAATATTATTTTTTTATTAAAATGAATACAAATAAAATATTTTTATATTTATTTAATTATTTTTATTGATTTATGATACAATTATTCATAATATTAACTAATTTAAATAAAATTAAATTTAATATTTAATTTATTTTTATTATTTATTAATAGATTTTATAAAATAATACTAAGAATTATGTTTTATTTTCATATTTTTAAAAATAATATATTTTAAAAATTAATCTAGGAATAATATATGGAAATATATAGAAATAATATTTTATCAGAAACTATATTAAAGGAATTAGTTTCATATGCTTTAGAATTAATAAAAAGTTATAATAAAAATTATTTATGTTTTGTTTCTATTCATCAGAATAATGGAATTAATATTACAGTGAGATCCGGTTTATTAGAATATTTAGAATTTAATAATGATTTAATTTTATCTATTACAGTATATCATAATTATAAAAAAAGTACTGTTTCTTCTAGTGATCTTAGTTTGCATTCAGTAAAATTAACTATTGAAAAAGCGGTAGAATTAGTAAAATATACTTCTGAAGATGATTGTCATATTTTACCAGATATAAATCTAATAGCTACCGATCATCATGATTTACAATTATATTATCCATGTACAATCAATATAGCAGATGTTATTTTTTATACTAAAAATTTAGAAAAAATAGCTTTAAAACAAGATAATCGTATTATAAATTCTGAAGGTGCTTCTTTTTGTAGTCATATTCATACAATAGTTTTAGGAAATAATTATGGATTATTCAATTCTTATAAACATAGTATACATTCTCTATCTGTTTCTGTCATTGCACAAGATAAAAAAAATACAAATGTAATGGAAAGAGATTATTGTTATACGACTGCAAGAGAATTTAATGATTTAAAAGATATTAAAATTGTAGGAAAGATGGCATCAGAACGAGCAATATCTCGATTAAATGCACAAAAAATATTAACTAAAAAAGTTCCTATTTTATTTTCTTCAGAATTATCTTCTAGTTTTTTTTCACATTTTATTTATTCCATTACAGGTTCTAATATACATCGTCAAAATACTTGTTTATTAAATTGTTTGGGTAAAAAAATCTTTCCTTCTTGGTTAAATATTGTTGATAATCCTCATATTAATAAAGGTCTCGGTTCTAAACCGTTTGATTTTGAAGGAGTAAAAACTAAAAAATATAATATTATCAAAGATGGAATATTAAAAACTTGGTTGCTGGATACTTATTTTTCTAAGAAATTGAATCTTTATAGTACAGGACATTCTGGAGGGATTCATAATTGGATTATATCAGGTGCTCGTCAATCAATATTTTCTTTAAAAGCATTGTTAAAATTCATGTATCGCGGTGTATATATTACAGAACTGATGGGTGATGGAGTGAATTTAATTACAGGAGATTATTCTAGAGGAGCTGTTGGTTTTTGGGTTGAAAATGGAAGTATTCAATATCCTATTAGTGAAATTACTATCTCTAGTAATTTAAAAGATATGTGGAAAAATATTATTGCAATTGGTACTGATAGTGATCTTGATAAACAAATAAGATGTGGATCTATTTTATTATCAGAAATACAGGTTTCTGGTAAATAACAATTGTTATTAATTTATAATTAAATAAAATAGTAAAAAATATCATATATATTCAGTTAACTTATAAGCCGGGTTCTGTATTTGATAGTCATTTATCTAGATTAATAATCACTTATTAATTCAAGCGGCCTACCCAGATTTAGTGCGGGATACACAATATATTAATCTTTATTTGGCTTTGCTCCAGGTGGAGTTTACCTTGCCGAATACTATTACTAGATTCGCGGTGTGCTTTTACCACGCCTTTTCACCCTTACCAATTTTTTATATATAAAATATTTTTATTGGCGGTATTTTTTCTGTGGCACTAGTCGTAAAATATTTCCCAGATGTTATCTGGCACCTTACCCTATGGAGCCCGGACTTTCCTCTACTGTTATTAATAACACAGCAGCGACTATCTAGTTAACTGATTATTTATAAATATATATCATTATTATTTATTTTTGTCATCTATTAATTTATTTATTGCATATTTATATAATAATTTGTTTTTTATATTGTGTATTTTTGAAGTTAATAATACTGCTTGTTTAAGTGGTAATATTTTTTTTAATAGAATTAAAGTATTAATATGTTTTTCTTTAATATTATCTAATTTTGTTTTTTTATAACCGTTAATTAAAATAACCATTTCTCCTTTACAACTATTTTTATTTTCTTTTAAAAAATTTAATATATTTAATGATGTATTATAATAAATTGATTCCCAATATTTAGTTAATTCTCTAGCAATGGTAATATTTCTATTTTCTCCTATTTCATCTACAATATCTGTTACAGATTCAATAATTCTATGAGATGATTCAAAAAAAATTGTAGTTCTTAATTCTTTTGAAGTTTTTTTTAATAAAGTTTTTCTAGCATTTTTTTTTGAAGGAAGAAATCCTTCAAAACAAAATTTATTTGCTGGTAATCCTGAAGCAATAAGAGCAGTAATTATTGCACATGCTCCAGGTAATGGTATTACTTGAATATTTTGTTTGTGACATTGTTGTACTAAATAAAAACCTGGATCATTTATAATAGGTGTTCCAGCATTAGAAACTAAAGCGATATTTTGACCTTGTTTGATTTTTTCTATTAAATATATTGTTTTTTTGATTTCATTGTGTTGATGCAGAGATGTTAAAGAATTTTTTATATTAAATTTTTTAAGTAATTGGTAAGTATGTATGGTGTTTTCTGATGCAATAATGTCTACTTGATTTAATATTTTTAAAGCACGATGAGTAATATCTAATAAATTTCCAATAGGTGTTGGTATAATATATAAACATCCAATTTTTTTTTTATATTTAAAATATGCATTTTTTTATTTTTTCTTTTTATATGTTATTTATATAAAATATTTATATAAAATTTTTTTATTATATTGCATTTTATCCAAATTATAACAAAAAAAATAATTATTTTTTTTATTTTTATTAGTACAAAAATATTTTTTTATTTATATATTATGAATAAAATAATTTTATATTGAATATATATCTTTAATGATACATATCATAAAATTCTTATAGATATAAAATATTAAAGATTATTATCAAATATTTTTATTTTAAATATAATTATTTTTATTATCAAGAGGTATTTGTGAAGCGTGTTGTAATTACAGGAATAGGTATCATATCTAGTATCGGCAATAATAAAAATGAAGTTTTAAAATCACTGAAATTAGGTCAATCCGGTGTTGTATTATTGAATGAAATGCGATTAGCAGGAATGCGTAGTCATGTATGTGGTAAGGTATTTTTAAATGATACAATTGATTTAGATAGAAAAATTATAAGATTTATGAATCAATCATCTATATATGCATATTCAGCTGTTATGCAAGCTATTAAAGATTCTTTAATGACTCAAAATATATATGAATACAACCCCCGTGTAGGTATTATAGTTGGTTCTAGTATTAGTCCTCCCAAAATACATGTTCTTGCATTAGATGCGTTAAGAAAAAAAAAACGAGTGCAATCTATTAGTCCTTATTCTGTAATTAAGTCAATGTCTTCAAGTATTTCTGCTTGTTTATCAACAATATTAAAAATTTATGGAGTTAGTTATTCTATTAGTTCAGCATGTGCAACATCTGCGCATTGTATTGGAAATGCTGTAGAATTAATACAATTAGGCAAGCAAGATATTATTTTTGCTGGAGGTGCTGAAGAATTTAGTTGGGAGTTAGCATGTGAATTTGATGCAATGGGAGTTTTATCAACTAAATATAATTTTTGTCCAACAAGAGCATCTCGTCCATTTGATGTATGTCGAGATGGTTTTGTGATATCTGAAGGAGCAGGTATATTAGTTTTAGAAGAATTAAATCATGCAAGATTACGTGAAGTGCCTATTTATGCTGAGATAATTGGTTATGGTGCTACTTCGAATGGATATAATATAGTTGATTCTAAAGAACTAGGTGTTGTTAGAGCAATGTATGAATCATTAAAGTTTATTAATATTAACAAGATAGATTATTTAAATGTACATGCAACTTCTACAAGAAATGGTGATATTCAAGAATTAAATGCTATTTGTAGGATTTTTGCAAATGATCATATGCCTTATATTTCTGCTACTAAATCTATAACTGGACATGCATTAGGTGCTGCAGGAGCATTAGAAGCTATTTATACTTTATTAATGTTAAAAAATAATTTTATAGCTCCTAGTATAAATATTAATAATTTAGATTTTTTCAATAAAAAATTAAAAATTGTAACTAAAATGATAAAAAAAAATATTTCTATTGCTATGTCAAATAGTTTAGGTTTTGGTGGTGTAAATGTTAGTTTAGTTTTTAAGAAATTTTAATTTTTATTTTTAATAAAAAGTATTTTGTATATAAAAATTAATTTTTTAAAATATTTATTGCAATATATTATTTTATATAAATTGGATTTATATAAAAATATTTTTATTGATTATATATATTTATTTTAGTTTTTATTTTTTTTTAAAAAATAAATTTTTTGATATAGTTTGAGTGATTTTTAAATGACATAGTTTATATATTTTAAATTATTATTAATATTTTTAAATATATAAATATTTTAATTTTAATTTTTATATGGTAATAGATATGAATCAATTAGAATCTTTAAAAAAATTTTCGAAAATAGTTGTTGATAGTGGTGATATGGAATATATAGAAAAATATCTTCCAGAAGATGTAACAACTAATCCTTCGTTAATTTTAAAGTATTGGAATTTAGACATTTATAATAATGTATTTAAAAATGCGATTATTTATTCCAAAAAAAAAGGAGGAAATATTCAAAATAAAATTAATAATGCCACTAACAAAATTGCTGTTGGAATGGGTGTTCAAATATTAAAAAAAATTTCTGGTTTTGTTTCTACAGAAATTAATGTTAAACATTCATTTAATTCAATGAATTGTATTATCGAAGCAAAAAAAATAATCAAAATGTATGAAGAAGAAGGTATTGATAGATCAAGAGTGTTAATTAAGTTAGCTTCTACTTGGGAATGTATTAAAGCTGCAGAAGAATTAGAAAAAATTGGTATTAAATGTAATTTAACATTATTATTTTCTTTAGTTCAAGCTCAAGCTTGTGCAGAAGCTGATGTATTTTTAATTTCACCTTTTATCGGCAGAATTTATGATTGGTATCAAGTACATTATCCTAGTCAAAATTATAATGTGAATACTGATCCAGGAGTCTTATCTGTTAAAAAAATTTTTAATTATTTAAAAACATATGGTTACAAAACTATAATTATGGGTGCTAGTTTTCGTAATATACAACAAATTATAGCATTATCAGGTTGTGATCAGTTAACTATTTCTCCTATTTTATTAGAAGAATTAAAATTTTATACAGGATCTATAGATAAAAAATTAATAGCTCCTGTTAATATAAAACAAAATAAACCAGAAAAATTATCTGAATCAGAATTCCGTTGGAAATACAATTTAGATAGAATGGCAGTTGAAACTTTATCAGATGGTATTCGAAAGTTTGGATGTGATCAAGATAATTTAGAAAAACTAATTTCCCCTTATTTAATATAACAAAAATCATTATTTTTAATAAAAATAGCATGTATTGAAAACTATTAAATAAATATATTAATTATAACTAATGCAGTTATATTACAATATTATTGGAGCAAATATGTTATCACGAAGAGATTTAGCTAATGCCATTCGTGTTCTCAGTATAGATTCAGTAGAAAAAGCTAATTCTGGTCATCCAGGAGCACCTATGGGAATGGCAGATATAGCAGAAGTTTTATGGAGAGATTTTTATCGGCATAACCCAAATAATCCAAATTGGATAAATCGTGATAGATTTGTGTTGTCTAATGGTCATAGTTCTATTCTATTATATAGTATTTTGCATTTAACTGGTTATGATTTATCAATTAAAGATTTAAAGCAGTTTCGCCAGTTAAATTCAAAAACACCAGGACATCCAGAAAATATTTGTACAAATGGAGTAGATACAACCACTGGTCCTTTAGGACAAGGGTTAGGTGCTGCAGTTGGAATGGCTATTGCTGAACGTACATTAGGATCTATTTTTAATCGATTAAATTATAATATTATTGATCATTATACTTGGGTTTTTGTTGGAGATGGATGTTTAATGGAGGGGATTTCTCATGAAGTTTGTTCTTTAGCTGGTACTTTAGGTTTAGGAAAATTAATTGTTTTTTATGATAAAAATAATATATCTATTGATGGAAATACTAAAAACTGGTTTACAGATAATACTGAAATGCGGTTTCAATCTTATAATTGGCATGTAGTTAATAATGTTGATGGACATAATTCAGAATCTATTATACAAGCGATAGAAGAATCAAAAAAAATATCTAATAAACCATCATTAATTATTTGTCATACAATAATCGGTTTTGGTTCTCCAAATAAATCTGGAACTTGTCATGTTCATGGTTCTCCATTAGGTCAAAGCGAAGTAATTTTAACTAAAAAACAATTAAATTGTAATAGTGCTCCTTTTCAAATTGATAAAAAAATATATGATCAATGGGATGCTAGAAAAAGAGGTGAAAGAATAGAATTTGAATGGAATAAAAAATTTATTTCTTATTCAAAAAAATATCCTAAATTAGCACTGGAATATCAACGACGTATTCATAAATTATTACCTGAAAATTTTTCTTCTGAAATTGATAATTTTATTAATTCAATTATCAATCGTCCTGAAAATATAGCTACAAGAAAATCTTCTCAAAATACATTAGAAAGACTTGGCAGTTTATTACCAGAATTAATGGGAGGGTCAGCCGATTTAACTCCAAGCAATTTAACGAATTGGTCTGGTTCTCAATCAATAAACAAAAATTTTTCAGGTAATTATATTCATTATGGTGTACGTGAATTTGGAATGACTGCTATTGCCAATGGTATTGCTAACCATGGTGGGTTTATTCCTTATACTTCTACTTTTTTAATGTTTGTAGAATATGCTAAGAATGCAGTTAGAATGGCTGCTTTAATGAAAATAAGACATATTTTTATCTATACTCATGATTCTATTGGTTTAGGAGAAGATGGACCAACTCATCAACCTATTGAACAATTAGCAAGTTTACGTTTAACTCCTAATTTAAGTGTATGGAGACCATGCGATTCAGTAGAAACTGTTATTGCCTGGAAATATGCTTTGGAAAGAGAGAATGGTCCTACAGCATTAATTTTGTCTCGTCAAAATTTAAAGCAATTAAATTATTCTAATATTAATATCAAAAATATTTTTCGTGGAGGTTATATAGTAAAAAAATCTATTGATCCTATTAATATAATTTTAATTTCAACTGGATCAGAATTAGAACTATCTCTAAAAGTATTTGATAAATTAGAAATTTTAAAATATTCAGTTCAATTAATATCTATGCCATCTTGTGATGTATTTGATAAACAAGATGTATATTATAAAGATTTAGTTTTACCAAAAATTATTAAAAAACGTGTTGTTATTGAAGCTGGAGTAACCAATGGTTGGTATAAATATATTGGTTTAAATGGTATTGCAATTGGTGTAAATAATTTTGGCGAATCTGCACCAGCTGAAAAATTATTTTTAAAATTTGGATTTACAGTTGATTCTATAGTAAATAAAATACAAAAATTATTTTTTGATAAAAAATAATAATTATTATTAAAGATATTTGTTTTAAATTTAAATTAAAATTCTTTGGGGTATTTTATACCCCGATTATTTTAATTTAAATTAATATTTTTATATTTGATTTCTATTAATTATTATTTAAAAATTATTATTTGTATTTTTATATTGATAAAAAATATTTTTTTGACAAATTATATTTGTTGTTTTTAATTTAAATTATATTTCTATATATAATATTTATTTGTTATTCATACAAATTGTAAAAGGAATATTTTTATATGTTATGTCCAGTATTGGATTTAACTAAAAATTTAGTTAAAATCCCTTCTATTAGTCCTTTAGATTTAGGTTGTCAAAAGATTATTAGTCAGAGATTAAATGCATTAGGTTTTAGAATTGAAAATGTAAAAATTAATAATACTACAAATATTTGGGCTGAGAGGGGTATTGGAAAGACATTAACTTTTTTAGGACATACAGATGTGGTTTCCCCTGGTAATTTAAATCAATGGAATACTGATCCTTTTTCCCCAGTAGTTATTGATAAAAAATTATTTGGGAGAGGGGTGGCTGATATGAAAGGTGCTATAGCAGCTATGATTGTAGCGGTAGAGCGTTTTTTATTTAATTATCCTAATCATCAAGGAAGATTATCATTTATTATTACTTCTGATGAAGAATCTAGTGCTTTAGATGGTACTGTAAAAGTAGTAAATATGTTACATAATAGAGGAGAAAAAATTGATTATTGTTTAGTAGGAGAACCTTCTAGTATGAATATTTTAGGTGATACGATTAAAAATGGACGAAGAGGTTCGATCAGTGCACGTTTATTAATAAATGGAATTCAAGGACATATTGCTTATCCACAATTAGCAAAAAATCCTATTCATTTGTCTTTGCCTTTTTTATCTCATTTAAATAATTTTGTTTGGGATTGTGGTAATTGTTTTTTCCCTTCTACTAGCATGCAAATATATAAAATACAGGCAGGTACAGGATTTAATAATATTATTCCTGGTGAATTATTGATTGAATTTAATTTTCGTTTTAGTACTGAAATTACAGTAGAGAAAATTAAAAGTGAAGTCAAAAAAATGTTAAAAATTTATAATTTAAATTATTCAATTGAATGGTTTTTATCAGCTAGACCATTTTTAACTAAACAATCAAAATTAATTGATCAAACCATTAATGCAATTCAATCTCATATAGATATTGTTCCTGTTTTATCTACAGATGGAGGTACTTCTGACGGTAGATTTTTATCAGAAATAGGTGTAGAAGTAGTAGAATTAGGTTTGGTAAATTCTACTATTCATCAGGTCAATGAATGTGTTAATATTGATGATTTAAAAAAATTAAGTATTATATATGAAGATATTATGAATAAATTATTTGTTTAAATTATTTTAATAAGATTTATTTTAACGTGAATTGATTTAAATGAAATTTATTTTTATTGATAAATGTTTTTAATATGCATTTAATAATATAAATATTTTATGATTTTAAAACTATTTAGCTCAGAGTATCATGCAGATACTCTGGATGAAATTTTTAAAAAACAATTAGTTGATTTTATAAAAAAATATATTTTGAAATTTAAAATTAATTATTTATGATTTTCTATGAAATTTTTATATTTAATTAATATTAACTTGTTTAAATGAATGAATTTTGATTTTTCAATAATATTAATAATTAAAATATTATTTATAATATTTTTAATGTTGGATTTAATAATTTTGATATTTTATTTTAATTTATTGAAAAACATTTTTTATTGTTTATATATAATTGATTTTTTAAATATTTTTTCTAATTTTTTTCTATTTGAATATGATACTGGTGTCATAGGGAGTCTTAAAGAATTGTATTGAATTAAATTAAGTTTTTTGGCAATCCATTTTACAGGAATAGGATTGGATTCAATGAATAAATGTTGATGTAATGGCATTAATTTTTGATTAATTTTTTGCGCTTCAGTAAAATTACCATTTAATGCTAATTGGCACATATCTTGCATTTCTTTTGCTGCTATATTTGCAGTTACTGATATAACTCCTTTTCCTCCTAAATTTATAAAATCTAATGCTGTAGCATCGTCACCACTAATAAGAACAAAATTTTTATTTACTTTTAATTTAATTTGATTAACTCTTGATAAATCACCAGTTGCTTCTTTTATTCCAATAATATTTTTTAATTTTGACAATTTTATAACAGTTTTTGGAAGTAAATCACAACCAGTTCTAGATGGTACATTGTATAATATTTGAGGTAATGATGTATTTTCTGAAATCGCTTTAAAGTGTTGATATAGCCCTTCTTGAGTTGGACGATTGTAATAAGGAGTTACAGTTAAGCACCCTATGATTCCTGTATTTTCAAATTTTTTTGTCAATAAAATACTTTCTGTGGTAGCATTAGCTCCTGTTCCAGCAATTATTGGAATTTTCCCATCAGCTATTTCTAATGTAAGCATAATTACATATTGATGTTCATGTTGGTTTAATGTAGCAGATTCTCCTGTAGTACCTACAGAAATAATTGCTGATGTGCCATTTTTAATATGATAATTAATTAATTTTTTTAAACTAGATTTACAAATTTGTCCTTTTTCGTTCATTGGTGTAATTAATGCAACCATGCTGCCTGTAAACATTATATATTCCATCCTAAAAGTTTTACGGTATATTTAATAAATACAAACAAGATATTATATATTATGATAAAAATCATGTTTGATCTGTAATAAAAAGTTTTAATATATAAAGATATAAAATTATAATTTTTATATTGTTTAAATTATATATTTTATAAAAAATTAACATTTAATATTTTTAAATTTTTTATATTTTTAAAAAATATTATTTTTGATAGAATTTATTTTTGATTGAAGTAATAATTATTAATATTTTAAACAAATAATTAAATAAATAATTAAATATAATTTATTCAACAGTATTTTTCATTAATTTTTATTTGATTAAATATACATTCATTTAATTTATTTTTATATTAATATAAAATAATAAAAATATATTTTTTTGTTTTTTTATATTTAATGTTGTATTGAATATGAAAATATTTAATAATAAATATTATTTATAAAAAAATAAAATAATGGTATAATATCATCCAAATTGTTTGTTTTGTATTATGATATTTTACTATTATATTTTTAGATAAAAAATAATTAATTTATTTTTTATTTGTAATGAATAATCCTTATTTTTAAATTTTATAATGTAATTAATTGGATTCAATGGATAATTTTTTTATTTTATTGAATTTGAATTATAATAATTGTTACAGTTCTATTTTAAAAATTATTTTTTTTTTAGAATTTAAATATCATATTAAATTTTATTTTTAAAATTATTCATTAATGAAAATTTTTATAATATTTATTTATAAAATATATAAAAACATTACTAGAATAATTTTTATGAATTATATTCTATAAAAAAATAAAAAGGTTTATTATTTGTTGAATATATAATTATTATATGATTTGCAATTATTAAAAATAAATAAATTTAAAATCAGTATGGATAGCATGGTAGCTCTATAGTTATTTTAAAATTATTTTATATATAACAATAATATAAAATTTTATAAATATATTAAATTATCTATTATTTAATTTTTATTTTTAAATATAATTCAACGTTTTAATAAAAATGAATAATTTATTTTGTTTAATCTTGACATTGTGCTCGATGTCTCAATATATGATCCATTATAACTATGGCCATCATTGATTCTACAATAGGTACAGCTCTAATACCTACACAAGGATCATGTCTTCCATGAGTAATGATACTTTGGTTTTTTTGGTTATGATCAATAGTATCTCCTGGTATTTTTATACTAGAAGTTGGTTTAAATGCAGTTCTTGCAATAATATTTTCTCCATTACTAATACCACCTAAAATACCTCCTGAATGATTACTTTTAAATTTATTATCTTTCATTAAATCTCGATGGTAGCTACCCAATTGATTAATTACTGCAAATCCATCTCCTATTTCTACTCCTTTTACAGCATTAATACTCATGAGAGCATGTGCTATATCTGCATCTAATCGATCGAATACCGGTTCTCCTAACCCAACTGGTACATTTTCAGCGATAACTGTAATTTGAGCTCCTATAGAATCACCTTTTTTTATAATATTTTTTATTAATGTTTTTAATAATGGTATTTTTTCTGGATCCGGTGAAAAAAATGGATTCGTTTCTACATTTTCCCATGATTTTAATTGACAAATAATATCACCTAATTGTGATAAATAAGCACGAATTAGAATTCCATATTTAAGATTTAAATATTTTTTAGCTATAGCACCAGCTGCTACTCTCATTGTAGTTTCTCTAGCAGATGCTCTACCTCCTCCTCGGTAATCTCTAATACCATATTTTTTTTGATATGTATAATCTGCATGTCCAGGACGATATATGTATTGAATTTTTTTGTAATCTTGAGAACGATGATCATGATTATTAATAGTTAACCCAATACTAGTACCTGTTGTTTTTCCATTGAAGATTCCTGATAGAATTGTAACTTTGTCTAATTCACGTCTTGCTGTAGTATATTTTGAAGTCCCTGGTTTTCTTCTATTTAGTTCATTTTGTAAATCTGTATTTGATAGTTCTAAACCTGGAGGTACTCCATCTATAATACATCCTAATGCTTTCCCATGAGATTCACCAAAAGTAGTAACACGAAACATTTTTCCAATACTATTTCCAGGCATTATTTATTCCTTAATTTATTTTAATAAAAAAATTAATATAATATAGGATTTTAAAAAAATATTTTATAAATGTTTATTGATATATTAATATTAATTGTTTTTTGTTTTGACGTTTTTTCAAAAATAAAAATTATGATATATTTTATATGTTTTAAAAAATATATTCTATCATTTATAAATATATATATTAATTATAAAATATATATAATTATGTATTTTATTTTTATAAAATTATTTTTTTAAATTTATAATAAATTATTGTTTTTAATAATATCGTAATTTGTTTTAAAAAAAATTAAGATATTATTATATAGAATATCTTTTTATATTTTTTAAAATAAATTATTTTTTTTAGAACATCTCCTTATTTTTAACATTTTATATTGAATTATTTCATAAAAATTGATTATTTTATTAAATAATTTTTTATTATTTTTGGATTATTATGAATAAAAAAACTATGGTTTCATTAGATGAAAATTTAATTTTCCGACAGTGGTTAGGAGAAACACGTAAAATTAAACAAGATAAAATTTTTCAAGGGAAAATTTTAAAAAAACATCAAAATAAATTATTTAAAAAAAAATTATCAGAACAATCGGCACATAGCCATTATTTTTCTTGTTTTAATGCATCTTGTTTGTTTGTAGAAAATCCTATTTGTTATGTTCGTCATGATGTTAATTTTAATGAATTAAAAAAATTAAAATTGGGTAAATATATTCCAGAAATGGTATTAGATTTACATGGTTTAACACAAAATCAAGCAAAAAAAGAATTAGGTAATTTATTTTTAATTTGTCAAAAAGAAAATTTTTCTTGTATTTGTATCATTCATGGTCATGGGAAAAATATATTAAAAAAACAAATTCCTTTTTGGTTGTTACAACATCCTTGGATTAAAGCATTTCATGTAGCACCTAAAAGATTTGGTAGTAATGCGGCAATTGTTGTATTAATCGAAATGAATTAAAAAATAATTTTTATTATTATCTTTGTTATGAGAATTTTTTACTATATGCATTCATTTTAATGAATATAGATAAAAATATTTTTATATTTTAAAAAAAAATATTATATATTACTATAATAAATACAAATTTTATATCAGAATAATATTGATAAAAATTTAATCATGGTTTTCATAATTTTTTAAAATTAATTTTTAAAAAATATTTCAATATTTATGTTTTATATAATTTTTCAATATTTTTATATTTTTATAAATAAAATTAAATAATTATTTATTTTTTTATTTTTTTTATTTTTGATTATTATTTAATCAAATTATTATAATTTTTAATATTAAATTTATATTAAAAATTATCAATGATAATCATCCAATTATTAATTATATATATAGGTTTATAAAATGGTTCATAATAATCGGTTACGAATAGCTATACAGAAATCAGGTCGTTTAAGTGATGATTCAAAAACATTATTAAAGTGTTGTGGAATTAAAATTAATTTAGATCAACAAGGTTTAATTGCTTGTTCTGAAAATATGTTTATTGATGTTATGAGAGTACGTGATGATGATATTCCAGGATTAGTTATGGATGGTGTAGTAGAATTAGGAATTGTTGGAAAAAATGTTTTAGAAGAATGTGTTTTATTTCGCCAATCACAAAATAAAGAATCATTATATAATATTTTATGTCAATTAGATTTTGGTATTTGTCGTTTGTCATTAGCAGTTCCAGTAGATAAACAATATATAAGTTTACAATGTTTGAATAATACTCGTATAGCTACTTCTTATCCTTATTTATTGAAAAAATATTTAGATAAAAAAAATATTATTTTTAAATCTTTTTTATTGAATGGATCAGTAGAAGTAGCTCCTCGTGCAGGTTTAGCAGATGTAATCTGTGATTTAGTATCTACAGGTGGAACATTAGAAGCTAATGGTTTAAGAGAAGTTGAAGTAATTTATAATTCTAATGCCTGTTTAATTTGTAGAACTGGCCATATTTCAGAATTTAAAAAAAATATTATTAATAAATTAATAATACGTATACAAGGAGTAATTACCGCCAGAGAATCGAAATATATTATGTTACATGCACCTAGTAATAAGTTAGATGATGTGATGTCTTTATTACATGGTGCAGAACGCCCTACTATATTAAAATTAGTAGGTGATGAATCTCGAGTAGTTATGCATATGGTTAGTAGAGAAAGTATTTTTTGGGAGACTATGGAAAAATTAAAATCTTTAGGTGCTAGTTCAATTTTAGTTTTACCAATAGAAAAAATGATGGAGTAATATTTTTATGTTAGATAATATTTTTTTTTGGAATAAGATTGATGCAATAACAAGAAAAAAAATTTTATTGCGTCCTGTCGCACGTGATCAAAAATTAATTCGTACTACTGTAAAAAAAATTATTAGTGATGTTATCAATTTTGGAGATGATGCATTATTAAAATATACTGAATTATTTGACAAAAAGAAAATAATTTCATTTAAAGTTAGTGAAAAAAAAATCTTTCAATCTTTTAAAAAAATGAGTATCAATTTTAAAAATGCTGTTCTTCATGCAAAAAGAAATATTGAAATTTTTCATAAAGCTCAAGTTAATCCCTTTATAGACATAGAAACTCAGTCTGGTGTGAATTGTAAACAAATTATTGTACCTATTAATTCTGTAGGATTATATATACCAGGTGGTTCTGCTTCTTTGTTTTCTACGGTTTTAATGTTAAGTATTCCAGCTATTATTGCTGGTTGTAAAAAAATTATATTATGTTCACCTCCTCCTATTTCAGATGAAATATTATCTGTTGCATACATTTGTAATATATTTGATATATATCAGATAGGAGGTTCTCAAGCTATAGCAGCTATGGCTTTTGGAACTGATAGTATTCCTAAAGTGAATAAAATTTTTGGTCCAGGTAATGCATATGTAACTGAAGCTAAATTACAAGTGAGTCAAATGTTATCAGGGGCTGGAATTGATATGCTTGCTGGTCCTTCAGAAATTTTAATTATTGCAGATGATTTTGCTAATCCTGATTTTATTGCTTCTGATTTATTATCACAAGCTGAACATGGAGCTGATTCACAGGTAATTTTATTAACTCCGAGTTTAAAAATAGTAAAATCAGTGATTAAATCTATTCAAAAACAATTAAATAAACTATCTCGAATAAATATTTTATTAGAATCATTAAAGAATAGTATTTTTATTATTACTAAAGATTTATTGGAATGTGTTTTTATATCTAATTTATATGGACCTGAACATTTAATTATTCAAACAAATAATTTTAAAGATTTAATTGCTCATATAAATAATGCAGGATCAATATTTTTAGGTCCTTGGTCACCAGAATCAGTTGGTGATTATGCATCTGGAACTAATCATGTTTTACCAACATATGGTTATACTTCTAGATGTTCTGGATTAGGATTAATAGATTTTCAAAAACGTATTACAGTCCAAGAATTAACTTCTTCTGGTTTATTAAATTTATCTTCAACTGTAACATTATTAGCAGAATTTGAAAAAATGGAAGCACATAAAAATGCTGTTTTAATACGTTTAAAAAAATTACAGGAATAAATAATGAATTTTGACATTAAATGTTTAGTACGTGAAAGAATTTTAAAAATGATACCTTATCAATCAGCAAGACGTTTAGGAGGACATGGAAATATATGGTTAAATGCTAATGAATTACCTATTAGTACTGAATTAAAACTAAAACATCATAATTTAAATCGTTATCCTGATTTTCAACCTTGTGATGTTATTGTTAAATATGCCGATTATGTAAATTGTCAAACTGATCAGATTTTAGTTTTACGTGGTGCTGATGAAGGAATTGAATTATTAATTCGAGCTTTTTGTGAACCAGGATTAGACGCTATAATTTCTTGCCCACCTACATATGATATGTATGGTATTTGCGCAGAAATTTTTGGTGTTAAAAATAAACAATGTAATACTAAAACGAATTGGAATTTAAATTTATTACAAATATTATCCAATTTAAATCAGGTAAAATTAATTTATATTTGTAATCCTAATAATCCTACCGGTAATATTATTGATATTTCTGATATAAAATACTTATTAAAAATGACATTGAATAAAGCTTTAGTGGTGATAGATGAAGCTTATATTGAATTTTCAAATCAATATACTGCAGTATCTTTGCTTTCTATTTTTCCTAATATAGTTATTCTAAGAACTTTATCTAAAGCATTTGGTTTGGCGGGATTAAGGTGTGGATTTATTATCGCTCATCCTGAAGTTATCAAAGTTTTATCTAAAATATTAGCACCTTATCCTTTATCTAGTCCAGTAATTGAAATTGCATCGATAGCTTTGCAAAAGAATAATATTCAATTAATGAAAAACCGTGTTTTAGAATTAATTGAAAATAAAAATTGGTTATCTCATGAATTAAAAAAAATTAAAATTATTGAACATGTTTTTAAAAGTTTTGCAAATTATATTTTAGTAAAATTTTTTTATCCTGAATTAGTATTTAATTTTTTAATTAAAAAAGGGATTGTATTAAGAAATCAAAATACAAAATTATATTTATCAGGTTGTATTAGAATTTCTATAGGAACTCGTTTCGAATGTTTAGAATTGTTGAAATCTTTGAAAGAATTATCTTACATGGAAATAGATAAATATGATAAATCATAATAACAAAAAAAAATTTTTATTTATTGATCGTGATGGAACTTTGGTAAAAGAGCCTCAATTAGATTTTCAAATTGATTCAATAGAAAAAATTAGTTTTGAATTAGATGTTTTTTCATCTTTAATAAAATTGAAAAAACTGGGTTATAGATTTATTATGGTTACTAATCAAGATGGTTTAGGTACATTGAATTTTTCATTTGAATCTTTTATGATACCTCATAATTTTATATTGAAAATTTTTAAATCACAAGAAATATTTTTTGATCAAATATTCATTTGTCCACATTATTTAAAAGACAATTGTCAATGTAGAAAACCTAAATTAGGTTTATTAATGCCTTGGTTAAATATGATTGAATGGGATAAAGATAATAGTTATGTAATCGGTGATCGAAAAACAGATATGCAGTTGGCAGATAATTTAGGAATTGATGGTTTACAATATGAAAAACATCATTTAGGCTGGAAGCAAATTATCTCTACTATTATTACAAATAATAGACATGCAAAAATTTCTAGAGTAACACAAGAAACTAATATTACGGTTGAAGTTTGGTTGAATAAGCAAGGTCAAAGTAATATTCAAACTGGTATTAACTTTTTTAATCATATGCTTGATCAAATATCAACGCATGGTGGTTTTTCTATGCATATTTTAGCAAAAGGAGATCTTCATATTGACGATCATCATACTATTGAAGATATTGGAATTGTATTAGGAGAAGCGTTATTAAAAGCTTTAGGTGATAAAATAGGTATTAATAGATTTGGATTTACATTACCGATGGATGAAAGTCTCAGTAGTTGCATTTTAGATATTTCCAATCGTCCATATTTTAAATTTATTGGAAAATTTAATTATCAAAAAGTAGGTGATTTTAGTACATCTATGGTGGAACATTTTTTCAGATCATTGTGTTATTCTATGCGTTGTACTATACATTTAACAGCTGATGGTTCTAATGATCATCATATAATAGAAAGTTTGTTTAAAGTGTTTGGAAGAACATTAAGACAAGCCATTCAACTTAATGGAAATATATTACCAAGTTCTAAAGGAATATTATAGATGAAAATTGTGATATTAAATACAGGATGTTCTAATTTGCTATCGGTTAAATTAGCTATTCATCGATTAGGTTATGATGTTAAAATTAGTTGTGATAAAAAACAAATTTATAATTCTGATAAAGTTATTTTCCCTGGTGTAGGTAGTATTGCTTCTGTTATGTATCAATTAAATCGTAAATTTTTATTTAATGTTATCAAAAAAATTCAACAACCTTTTTTAGGAATTTGTCTTGGCATGCAAGCATTGAGCATGTTTAGTGAAGAATCAGGTGGTGTAAATGCATTAAATATTATTCCTGAAAATGTATTATTACTAAAAGATAATCGCTTAGTCTTGCCCCATTCAGGATGGAATAAAGTTAATTTTTCTATTGATAATCCTTTATTTAAGAATATTACCAATGGTGATTATTTTTATTTTTTACATAGTTATGCAATGCCATTAAATGATTATACTATTGCTAGTTCTGTATATGGTATAAATTTCTCATCAGCAATTCAAAAAGATAATTTTTTTGGTGTACAATTCCATCCAGAAAAATCAGGTATTGCTGGTCAAAAAATATTAAAAAATTTTTTATGTATTTAAGAGATATAAACATATGATTATTCCATCTTTAGATTTAATTCAAGGTCAGATAGTTCGTTTGTATCAAGGTAATTATGATAAACAACTTAATTATCCTTATTCTATTGAAGAATGTTTATACAAATATAGTGATGCAGGAGTTAATACAGTTCATATAGTTGATTTAGATGGAGCTCAAGATCCTAATAATAAACAATATCATTTATTACAAAGAATATTATCTAAAATTGATCTTAATATTCAATTTGGAGGTGGTGTTCGGACAGATCAAGATATTGAAAATTTATTATCATATGGTGTAAAAAAAATTGTCATTGGATCGTTAGCAATAAATAATAAAAAACTAGTTTCAAAGTGGTTATCTAAATATGGTTCAGAATCAATTATAATTGCATTAGATATTAAAGTAACAAGAAAAAAAGAAATTTTTATTAATGGCTGGAAGAAAAACACTGGTTTGTTTTTAGAAGATATTTTGGAATATTATATTTCGAAGGGTTTAAAACAAGTTTTATGTACTGATATATCTAAAGATGGTACATTAAAAGGTAGTAATATTCAATTATATCAAGAAATATGTAACATATTTTCAAATATTTGTTTTCAATCCTCTGGAGGTATAGGATCATTAAATGATATTTATCATTTAAAAAAGACAGGTGTTAAAGATATAATTATTGGACGAGCTTTATTAGAAAAAAATTTTACTATTTCGGAGGCTTTAACATGTTGGCAAAAAGAATTATACCTTGTTTAGATGTTAAAGATGGAATAGTAGTAAAAGGCATTCAATTCAAAAATCATGAGATTATTGGTAGTATTTTACCATTAGTAAAACGTTATTTAACAGAAGGAGCTGATGAATTAGTATTTTATGATATTGCTGCATCAGTAAAAAATGAATTAGTAGATAAACAATGGATTTCTGATATAGCTGAATTTATTGATATTCCTTTTTGTGTGTCCGGTGGTATTAAGACAATAGATGATGTAAAAATGATACTTTCTTTTGGTGCAGATAAAATTTCTATTAATTCTCCAGCTCTTTCTGATCCTAATTTAATTTCTCGAATTGCAGATAAATTTGGTGTTCAATGTTTAGTCGTTGGTATTGATTCGTGGTTTGATAAGTATGATAATACTTACAAAGTTTATCAATATACTGGAGATAGCAAAAAAATATTAAAAACTTCTTGGAATACAATGGAATGGGTCACACAAGTACAAAAACTTGGAGCTGGTGAAATTGTTTTAAATGTTATGAATCATGATGGTTTATGTAGTGGTTATGATTTATTACAATTAAAAAAAATTAGAAAAATATGTAAAATACCTTTAATTGCTTCCGGTGGAGCTGGTTCTATGTCTGATTTTTATGATGTTTTTCATACTGCTGGTGTAGATGGAGCTTTAGCAGCAACAGTCTTTCATAAAGAAATTATTAATATAAAAAAATTAAAAAGTTTTTTAATTAATAATGGATTGGAGATTAGAAAATGTTATTAGATGTTGCTATATCTAAATTAGATTGGGATAAAACTAGTGGGTTAATACCTGTTATAGTACAAAATTATATTTCCGGTGAAGTGTTAATGCATGGTTATATGAATTTATTGGCTTTGCGACAAACTATAAAAGAAAAATTAGTTACTTTTTACTCTAGAACTAAAAAACGTTTATGGACTAAAGGAGAAAAATCTAATAATACTTTATTAGTAATAGATATTAAAATAGATTGTGATCATGATACTATATTGTTGTTAGTAAATCCAAAAGGTAATACATGTCATTTAGATCAAAATAGTTGTTTTTCAGATTCTCATAAATTACCGTTTTTATTTTTATTTTATTTAGAAAAATTAATTAATGAAAAAAAAATTTTAAGAAATATCAATTCTTATACTAGTCAATTATTTACTAGTGGTACAAAACGTATTGCTCAAAAAGTATCTGAAGAAGCTATTGAGTTATCTTTGGCTTCAGTAACAAATAATAAAAATGAGTTAATTGATGAAGCATCTGATTTAATTTATCATATGTTAGTTTTATTAAATGATCACAATATAAATTTTCATACTATTATTAACAATTTAAAACAACGTCATTTAAAAAAAATCATTGATAATTAAAATATTTTTAATTAACTATATGTAAGAGTTTATTATTGCAATAAGACAATTGATTCATAGACATGATTAATTGTTTTTAAATATGTGTTTATTTTTATTTTTATATGTTTTTTATATAATAGTTTTATTTGATATAATTAAAATTGATTTTTTATATAATTAATCATATTAGTTATTATTGGTTTTTGTTTTTAATTATTAATAAATATTAACTAGATATTGAATTATATAATTAATATAATATATATTAATATAAATTATAAGAATTATTTCATATATAATTATATTTATTAATAATAACATGATCTTTTTTTTAATAAAATATTTTTTAAAATAGTTTTTTATAATTCAAAAAATAGATAATTTTTTATCTATTTTGGGAGAGATTTAAATGATTGAAAAGCAACAAATTGGTGTAGTAGGTATGGCTGTTATGGGACGTAATTTAGCATTAAATATTTCTAATTGTAATTATCAAGTTTCTATTTTTAATCGTTCTAGAAAAAAAACAGAAGAAGTAATATCTAAATATTCTAAAAAAAAATTATTCCCATATTTTACCATTAAAGATTTTATCAATTCTTTAGAAAAACCTAGACTAATTTTATTAATGATTCAAGCTGGCGAATCAACTGATCAAATGATTTCATCAATTATTCCTTATTTAAGTAGAGGTGATGTTTTAATTGATGGTGGTAATGCATTTTATAAAGATACTATTCGTCGTTATCATGAATTATATAAATATGGATTTTATTTTATTGGAACAGGTGTATCTGGTGGTGAAGAAGGTGCTTTAAAAGGTCCAGCTATCATGCCTAGTGGATCTCAAGAATCATATAATCTTATTGCTCCTATTTTTAATCGTATTGCAGCAAAGGCTGAAGGGGAGCCATGTGTAAGTTATATTGGTCCTGATGGATCTGGACATTATGTTAAAATGGTTCATAATGGTATAGAATATAGTGATATGCAATTAATATCTGAATCATATGTATTATTAAAATATATTATGAATATGAATAATCAAGATTTATCTCATATTTTTTCAGAATGGAATAAAGGTGAATTAAATAGTTATTTAATTGAAATTACAAAAAATATTTTTATGTTTAAAGACGACAATGGAAAATATTTAATTGATTTGATTTCAGATGAAGCGGATAACAAGGGTACAGGAACATGGACTAGTCAAAGTGCGTTAGAATTAAATGAACCATTATCTTTAATTACGGAATCAGTGTTTTTTCGTTATCTTTCTTCTTTGCAGTCTCAACGGATTAAAGCTTCTAATTTATTATCTGGGCCAAAATTTTCATCTAATTTTATAAATAATACAGATTTTATTGAAAACATTAGAAGAGCACTTTATTTAGGGAAAATTATTTCTTATGCACAAGGTTTTTCCCAATTAACTGCAGCATCAAATAAATATAATTGGAATTTAAAATATCATGAAATAGCTAAAATATTTCGATCTGGATGTATTATTAGAGCAAAATTTTTATATAAAATTATTGAATCTTATTTATTAGATTATAAAATTGATAATTTATTATTAACGCCTTATTTTCAAAAAATTGCTAATGAATATCATAGTTCTTTAAGATTAGTTGTATCCCAAGCAGTATTACATGGTATTCCTGTTCCAACTTTATCAGCTGCGATTGCTTATTATGATAGTTATCGAAATGCTTTTTTATCTACAAATTTAATTCAAGCTCAAAGAGATTATTTTGGTGCACATACTTATAAAAGAATTGACATGCCAGGTAATCATCATACTAATTGGAATGTTAAAAAATAGTATATAATTTATTTTTTAATTCTATTTTTGAATATATTTATATATTCACTCATATTTTTAATTAATGATAATTTTATAAATGATATATTTTATATATTAATACTAATAGAGATGCTGTTTGGCATCTCTTTTTTTTTGATAATTCATTTTGATATTATCATATGTTACAAATTTTATTTATGTATTTTTTTAGAATGGAATTGAAAAATAATATATTTTAATTTTTAATTTATAGTATATAACATACAAATTTAATTATTTAAATTTATTTTTATGTTATATATATGCAATTAGTATATTTTTTTTTTATATTTTATATTATATTTAAAATATATTTAATATATATAATATAATCTTTATTATATATAGTTCTATATAATTAAATTATTGATTTAGGTATAATATATGCGTTTATCCGATAAAGATATCGAAAAATGGTTAGATAGTGGATTATTAAAAATACATCCTGAACCAGAAAAAAAATTGATTAATGGAGCAACAGTAGATATTAAATTAGGTAATAAATTTAGAATTTTTCAAAAAAATAAAATTAATTTTATTGATTTAAGTAGTACAAAGGAAGTAATGAATAATATTTTAGACACAGTAATGAGTCCTGAAATAATTTTATCTAAAAATGATTATTTTTTTTTAAAACCGAGCAGTTTTGCGCTTGCAGTAACAGAAGAAAAAATTATTTTACCAAATAATTTAATTGGTTGGTTGGATGGACGATCTTCTTTAGCACGTTTAGGATTAATGGTTCATGCTACATCTCATAGAATTGACCCAGGTTGGGTAGGTAAAATAGTATTAGAATTTTTTAATTCAGGTAAAATTACATTAGCATTAAAACCTGGAATGTTAATTGGTGCTATTAGTTTTGAAATACTTTCTAGTTTTTCTATTCGTCCTTACAATATTCGATCAGGAACAAAATATTTAAATCAAAGTAGTGTTATTCAAATTAAAAATTAGTCAAGATAATTAATATTTTTATTATTTATAATAATTTTGATGCCATTTTTATAGCATCTATAATGTATTATTAATATATATCATTTAATAAAATATTTTATTAAAAAAAGATTTTCTAAGAGTTTTTTAGCATTTTATATTATCATTTTTTATTTTTAATTGAATTGAATAATGCACTTTTTTGATATCATATATAGGAATTATAATATGTCTTTTTCAAAAAAAAAAATGTTAGTTACTTGTGCTTTTCCTTATGCGAATGGTTCGATTCACATAGGTCATTTATTAGAACAAATTCAAGCAGATATTTGGGTTCGTTATCAAAGATTAAGAGGACATATTGTTTGGTTTATATGTGCAGATGATGCTCATGGTACAGCTATTATGATTAAAGCAAAGAATTCTGGATTATCATCTGAAAACATAATTAATGCAACATTACTAGAGCATATTAATGATTTTAAATCTTTTAATATTTCTCATGATAATTATCATACGACACATTCTTCTGAAAATTTATATTTTTTAAAAAAATTTTTCAAAATTCTAAATAAAAAAAAATTAATTAATGAAAAAAATATTATTCAATTATATGATCCTGTCGAAAAAATGTTTTTACCTGATCGGTTAATTCAAGGTCAATGTCCGATATGTAATAAACATGATCAATATGGAGATAATTGTGAACAATGTGGATCTATTTATGATTCTTTGGAGTTAATTAATCCTATTTCTATGTTATCTAAAACTAAACCTGTTTTGCGTAATTCAAACCATTTGTTTTTTAATTTACCTTATTTTCAAGATCAATTAAAAAATTGGATTGATTCTGGTGTTTTGCAAAAACCAGTGATGAATAAATCTAAAGAATGGTTTAAAAAAGGATTAAAAAAATGGAATATTTCTCGTGATGCTCCTTATTTTGGATTTAAAATACCAAGTTACGAAGATAAATTTTTTTATGTTTGGCTAGATGCTCCAATTGGTTATATTAGTACATTTAAAAATCTTTGTGTTAAAAATAAAAATATATGTTTTGATGATTTTTGGAAAAAAGACACAGAGACTTTACTCTATCATTTTATTGGTAAAGATATAATTTATTTTCATTGTTTATTTTGGCCAGCCATACTAGATGCTTTAGAATTTAGGAAACCAACAAAAATATTTGTTCATGGTTATGTGACTATGAAAGGATTAAAATTATCTAAATCAAAAAATTCTACTATTTTAGCTAAAGATTGGATAAGATATTTGGATTCTGATACTTTAAGATATTATTATGCATCTAAATTATCGAATAAAATAGATGATATTGAGATCAATTTAGAAGAAGTTGTTATTAAAGTTAATTCTGATATTGTCAATAAAGTTATAAACCTAGCATCTAGAACAGCTAAAATAATTAATAAATATTTTAGTAATAAATTATCAGATGTTTTAGATGATGATAATTTACATTCATTTTTTTTAAATTGTTCGATTGAAATTGAATTATTTTTAGAAAATAGAGAATATAGTGAAGCTATTCGTAAAATTATGAATTTAGCTGACATAGGTAATAAATATATTAATTCTCGTGCTCCTTGGATGATTTTAAAGCGTAAAGGTATAGTCAAAGAAGTTCAAGATGTTTGTTCTATGGGTATTCATCTATTTAGAATATTAATGATTTGGCTAAAACCTATTGTACCAGTTTTAGCAATTAAAACAGAGTTATTGCTTCGAAGTAAGTTATCTTGGCATATGATGCATTCTCCTTTATTATCACATGAAATAAATACATTTAAAAAATTATTTAAAAGATTAGATATTAATTTAATTAAAAATTTATTAATTTAATATTTTTATTTCAAGATATTGGAAAAAGGTTTAGTAATATTTGTATATGATTAATGATTCTATTATTTTTTAATGTAGTTTTCCCAAGATATATTCCATGTTTGTCTTTTTTTTAAATTGTGATCTTGATTAATGAAATATCCTAAAGCTGTAATAAAAAAATTATTATAATATATTAATGGAATTTTTTTTCTTTCCCAAATAGGTATTCCTATGTTTTGCCATAATTTTTTTATCATTTTTGTTTTATTATTGATTTTAATTTTTGTTTTAGATTCTATTTTAAAACGAATATTAATAATCTCTTTTAAATTTGGTTTAGGTAAGTTATTGCCATATTTATTTTTTCTCAACATTCCTATTTTATTGGGTAAAATTAAAGGTTTATGGTGATTTTTCCAAAATAAAATTAAATTATTTATTTTATTTTGAATAATAATGAGGTAAAGATGGTTTCTATAACGACGAATTTCATATTTTTGAAATTGTATACAAGCGTTATCATGATTATTGATTGAAATAATTTTTTTATATATGTTATTAGTATTTTGATAAGATGGTACTTCTTGTTTATGGAATTTGATCCAATGTCTTAAAATTAAGTTAATCATGGTTGTATTATATTGATTTAAATTATTAATACTTAATGAACCGTTTGAACTTAAACAATTATTGAACTTTTTGATTGTAAATTCGTTAAGTATTTTTTTTTCATTATTACATAATTGAATACTACGGTTTAAATTTTTTATAAAAAATGGCCATTTTTTTTCTATTTTTGGTATAATTATTTCTCTTAAAAAATTTCTATCAAATTTTATATTTTTATTATTTGGATCAGATAACCAATTTAATTTATTTTCATATGCCCAATGAAGTATGGCTTGTTTATTGATCATTAATAATGGTCTACAATGTATATTATTTCCAATATTTTTTTTATATGGCATGCAAGATAGTCCTGTTGGTCCACTACCTCTTTTTAGAGCTAAAAAAAAAGTTTCACATTGGTCATTTAAATGATGTGCTGTTAACAAAATTTCTTTTTGTTTTAAGTGTTTTTTAATTATTGTATAACGAGCATTTCTTAAATCGGCTTCAATTCCATAAATATTTTTTTTTAAATATGGAATATTATCAATCACGATATCAATATCATAATTTTTACAAATTTTTTGACAAAAAATACTCCATTGGTCGGATTTAGGATGCATATTGTGATTGATGTGTATAGTGCGGAATTCTATTGATGTATATTCGTTTTTTAATTTAATTAGCTGATGAAATAGTACAGTAGAATCTAATCCTCCACTATATGCTAACATAAATTTAGCTGTTTTACTGAATAAGTGGATCAGATTTTTAATCAATTTTTATACCATTTAATATTTGTTAACAATTAAATTTCAAAGATTTATTGAAGTACATAAGTATTTTTTAAAATTATATTTATTTTTTTACGTTCGAGTGGACTTGAACCACTGACCTCCATCATGTCATGATGGGACTCTAACCATCTGAGCTACGAACGTTTATATATAGAGATGATTTATATTATAATATATTATTTTTTTTTTTATCAACAATTATTTTTTAATTTTTATAAAAATAATAATTTATTTTTTTTTGATTGTATATTTTTAATAAAAAATATTATTTAAGTATTTATTTACATATCTTTTTATAAAAAAAAATATTTTTATTAATCATTGTGATATGATTAAAAATAAAATTATATTTTTATTTATAATTAAAAATATTTTTATAATTAGATAAGGATTGTAAATTTATATTTTAATATATTCATTATAACTTTAATTTTAAATTAGGAACTTCGATTGTTTACAGGTATTATAGATGGAATTGCGAAAGTAGTTTTGATAAAACGTAAAAATAATTTTTTATCTTTTGTGATACAAATTCCATGTAATTTATTATTAAATTTAAAATTAGGAGCTTCAGTATCAAATAATGGATGTTGTTTAAGTATAACATCTATTTCTGGGGATTATATTGGTTTTGATGTTATCTCTGAGACTTTGCGTTGTTCTAATTTAAGTTTTTTAAAGTTAGGAGATTTTGTTAATATAGAAAGGTCAAAAAAATTTTCAGATGAAATAGGAGGTCATATACTGTCTGGACATATATCTACAGTTGCTGAATGTTTAGATATTGTAGATTTAGATTTTAATAGTCAATTAGTTTATTGTAAGTTAAGAGATTTGTATTTAATGAAATATATATTTCATAAAGGTTTTATTAGTATTGATGGAATTAGTTTAACAGTAGGAAATATAAATAAAGATGTTTTTTGTTTTTATTTAATTCCTGATACTTTATTAAAAACAACTATGAAACAAAAAACAAAAGGTAGTATTTTTAATATTGAAATTGATTATTCCACTCAAGTAATAGTAGATACTGTAGAAAAAATTATGCATCATCAATCATATAGTAAATTAATTTAAATAAATAATTTTATTAAAAATATTATTAATTATAATAATCATTCAATTAAATTATTATTTAAATATATAAATATATTAATCATATAATCAGAAATCAAAATTTTATTTTTGAATAAAATAATATTAAAAAATTATTATATATGTAATAATTTTTAAAAAAATTATTTTAACTTAAATCATCTCTAACAATTAGAATTGAATTCATTTATGAATTCAATTCTAATTGTTAGAGATGATTTATTCAATTTTTTATAGATTTTTAGTTTTTTTGTACAAATTATTTTATTAATTTATGTTATTAATGATATTATAATTATATTAGTTTTTAAATATAATTATCCAATAATTGATTTTAAAATTTTTATTTTTTATTACATCAACGGAAATTAAATAAAATTATATGAAGTAATATCAAAATGTTAAATTATTTTTATTTATTTATAATCAATGTTTTAGTTGATAATTTTATTTTAGTACAATTTCTTGGAATTTGTCCTTTGATGGGTGTGTCTCAGAAATTAAATACAGCTGTAGGTATGAGTGTAACTACTACAATTGTAATTACTGTTACTTCAATATTATCTTGGATTATTAATTATTTTATTTTAATTCCATATCAATTATGTTTTTTACGTGTAATGGTATATATTTTAATTATTGCTGTTAGTGTACAATGTATAGAAATATTTTTAAAAAAAACATATCCTATATTATATAAATCACTTGGTATTTTTTTACCATTGATTACAACTAATTGTTCGGTTTTGGCTATTCCATTATTAAGTGTTAAATTTAATTACAATTTTTTAGAATCTGTTATTTATGGATTTAGTTCTGCTATTGGTTTCTCCATTGTAATTATTATTTTTTCTAGTATACGTGAACGTATTAAATTATCTAATATACCTATTGTTTTTAAAGGGGTTCCGATTGCATTAATTACAGTCAGTTTAATGTCAATTAGTTTTATGGGTTTTGATGGATTAGTCAAATTGTGATTATATTAATTGCAAAAACAATGTTTTTTTTTTCATTTTTATCTATTTTTTTAGGTGTAATACTGACTATTATTGCAGAAATATATAGAATAGAACAAGATCCTATTATAGAAGAAATTAATAATTTATTACCACAAAGTCAGTGTGGACAATGTGGATATACTAATTGTTATTTGTATGCTCAAGCTGTAGTTAATAATAGAGAAAAAATTAATAAATGTTTACCTGGAGGTGATGATACTATAAAAACATTATCTGATATTTTAAATATTAATAATTTAAAATATAATAATTTAAGTAATAATTGTATAATTGATTATCGTTATGTAGCATGGATTAATGAAGAAAATTGTGTAGGTTGTCATAAATGTTTTATTATTTGTCCCGTTGATGCAATTATTGGATCAAATAATTTAGCTCATACAGTTTTAAAAAAATTTTGCACGGGTTGCAATTTATGTATTGAACATTGTCCTACTAATTGTATTAAATTACGAAAAACAGAATTATGATTTTTAATGTTAGGAATTAATATATTGATTTTTTTTTCTTTTTTTTATTTTTTAAAAAAAATAATTTTTTTTTATATGAATAAATTATTCCAAAAATATCAATTTTATGGAGGATTGTCTATACCTTCACATAAACAAAATAATATTATTTTCCCTTTAAAAAATATGCCTTGTCCTGAATTAATACGTATTCCGGTAAAAAATTATTTAATTAGACAAAATAAATTATGTATATCACAAGGTGATCATGTTTCTATAGGTGATCCATTAATTATCGGAGATAATATAAATCCTACAATGCATGCATCTATTTCTGGTGTTATTGGAATGATAAATATTGATTATAATGATTTTTATTTTGATGAAAAAGAAACGGAAATTTTAATTATTTCTGACCATGATTATGATAATAAACATCATTCAGTTAAAATAGATTATAAAAAATTAAAAAAATCAGATATAATAAAAAAAATTTGTCAATTCGGAATTGTAGGTTTAGGAGGAAGTGGTTTTTCTTGTTCTAAAAAATTACAAACGTTTGTAAAATCAAAATATAATATATTAATTGTGAATGCTGTAGAATGTGAACCTTATGTTGTTGCTGATGAATGTTTAATACAAAATTATGCAGGTGATGTTTTTTTAGGTTGTGAAATTATATCATGGGTTTTAGATATCAAAACTGTTATTGTTGCTGTTTCTCAAAATAAATTGAAAACTATTGAAATTATTATTCAAGAATTAGTGCATTTTATTAACTTTGAATTACGTATTATTCCTGAAATTTATCCCTCTGGAAGTAGTAAACAGTTAATAAAAATATTATTAAATCAAGAAATTCCACATGAAAAACATGCTAATGATATGGGTATATTAATACATAATGTTGGAACTTTGTTTGCAATTAAGAGGGCTGTTATTAATAATATACCTTTATTTGAAAGGATTGTGACTATAGCTGGTAATAATGTTTTTGATGTAGAAAATTATTGGGTAAAGATTGGAACTCCTGTTTCTCATATATTAAATTGTATATCAATGAAATCTTTACACAATAATAAAATTATGCTTGGTGGTGTTTTTTTAAATGATGATAAACCATTAAAATTAGATCCAATAGTATTAAAGACTACTAATTATATTTTGTTATTTAATAAAAATAATATTAATGATAATTTCTTCAAATCAAATAATTCTAGAGAATGTATTCGTTGTGCAGCATGTTCCAATGTATGTCCAATTAGATTGTTACCACAACAATTATATTGGTATAGTAAAAATCATGATCATGATAAAAGTAAGTTGTATAATATTAAGGATTGTATTGAATGCGGATTATGTGAACGAGTTTGTCCAAGTAAAATACATTTAGTATCGTATTACAAAAAAGAAAAAAAAATAATTGATAATATTGAAAAAAACAAAAATAGAATAAAAATATCTAAAATAAGATTTCAACAACACGAAAAAAGATTAAATTTACAAAAAATATTTCATAAAAATTCTAATTTTAGAATGGATAATGTAATTAATTTTAATAAGATAGATTTTTTAAAAAATCAATCAAATTTAATTAAACATAATAATTTAATAAAAAAAATAGATATAAAAAATCAAATTAAAAATTCAATTTTAAGAATAAAAAATAAAAAAAATAAATTTTTATAAAAATAATATTTATATATATAGATTGATGTATATAATATTTATTATTAATATGTATAGACTATAATTAACTTAATTTTGTTACTTTTTATAAAAAAATAAAAATGAATGATCATAATTATACTATTAATAAGATAATGTTTTTAACGATTATATCATTAATACCCGGGATTATAATTCAAAGTATTTTTTTTGGATATGGTGTTTTAATACAAATATTTATTGCAATAATAGTTTCGGTATGTACTGAATTTATTTGTTTATATCTTCGTGGAGTAGATTATTGGTATCATATAAGTGATAATTCAGTATTAGTATCAGCTATTTTATTTGGACTTTGTTTGCCAATATTAATACCTTGGTGGGTTATTGTCATTGGTTCTATTTTTATGATTGTTTTAGGTAAACAATTATATGGTGGTATAGGTCAAAATATATTTAATCCAGCTATGGTTGGATATGTAATTATTTTGATTTCTTTTCCTGTAATAATGACTAATTTTAATTTTTTTGGTGTTTCTATTGCTCATTTATTTAATTTTATTGATAGTTTAAATTTAATATTTTTTTGTGATAACAATTTTCATGATTCCAATAACATTTTTATTACTCAAGCTACTCCTTTAAATAATATTAAGTTGAATCAACATATATTAATTGATTCTATCATTAACGTCTCTAAAAATAATATTCAAAATTTATCTTTTTATTCTAATTTTTTTTGGATTAATTTTTGTTTTTTATTAGGAGGTATTTATTTATTATTTAAAAAAATAATTTGTTGGAGGATACCAATGAGTTTTTTATTATCTTTATTTACATTATCTTTTTTTAGTTCAGTATATTTACCTAATGTTTTTTTATCACCAAAAATTAATTTATTTTCTGGTTCTACTATGTTAGGTGCTTTTTTTGTTTTAACTGATCCAGTAACGTCATCTACAACTAATTTAGGAAAAATAATCTTTGGTGTTTTAATAGGATTTTTTGTATGGATTATACGTAGTTTTGGTAATTATCCAGATGCTATTGCTTTTTCAGTTTTGTTGGGTAATTCTTTAGTACCATTGATAGATATTTTTACTAAACCAAAAGTATATGGAGATAGGAAAAATATATAATAATATGTTTTTTAAAAATTTTAAAAATGCGATAATCATAGGATTATTTGCTATACTTTTTTCTTCTTCAACAGCATTAGTTTATATATTAACTAAAAAAATTATTTTTCAGCATGATCAAATTCATTCTATTTATTTATTACATGAATTGATTCATTTAGAAGAATATGAATTATCTTCTATTAATAATTGTTATTTGATTAAAAATGATAAATTAGGAGATGATCAGTATCATCGTTTTTGGTTATTAAAAAAAAAAGGTCTTTATTGTGCTTTTATTATTGAAACAACTGCCCCAGATGGTTATGCTGGTTTAATTAATATTTTAGTAGCTGCAGATTTACATGGTAATATTATTGGAGCTAGAGTTATAAATCATCATGAAACTCCTGGATTAGGAGATAAAATTGATATTCAGCAATCAGATTGGATTAAGCATTTTTGTGGTATTTGTATTTTATCTTTAAGTCAAAAACCTTTTTTAATCAAAAAAGATGGTGGTTTTATAGATCAATTTACAGGAGCAAGTATTACTCCACGATCAGTTGTTAATTCTATTAAAAATTCAGTTTTTTTTATATTACAGTCATTATCTGAATATCAATTAATAGATATTAAAGGTTTGAAAATTAATGTTTATAAAAAATGAAATAAAAAAAAAAATTACACATTTGATTTGGGAAAATAATTCTACTTTGGTTCAATTATTGGGTTTATGTCCAGTTTTAGCTATTACTACTAATTTTGTTAATTCTATTAGTTTAGGTATTGCTACTACTATTGTTTTAATATTTACAAATTTTTTCATTGCTTTATTTAAAAAATATATACCTTATAGTATTAGGATTCCTATATATATTATAGTAATTTCTTCAGTTGTTTCGATTATTGATATGTTAGTTCATGCATATTTATTTAATTTATATTCTTCTTTAGGAGTATTTATTCCTTTAATTGTGACAAATTGCATTGTAGTGAGTCGAGCTGAGTTAATTGCATCACGGTATTCTATTTTATATAGTTGCATGGATGGTTTTTTTACTGGAATTGGTTTAACAGTATCAATGATTATTTTAGGTAGTATTAGAGAAATAATAGGTCATGGAACACTTTTTTATGGAATGAATTTTTTATTTCACTTTTTAAAAAAAAGTAATTATATTGAATTTTTTAAAATAGATTATTCTATGTTAATGGTTTGTTTTCCAGCAGGTGCATTTATGATATTAGCTTTTATTATAGTTTTTAAATCTATTTTTAGTAAAAAATTTTAAACCATGCATCAATTTATTTTAAATTATATATGTAATTAAAAAATAAAATATTAATATGAATCAGATAAAAAGAAATGAAATATTAAATATTTTTCATCATTATCAACCTTATCCAAAAATGGAGTTAGTTTTTAATTCTGATTTTGAATTATTAGTTGCAGTAATATTATCAGCACGTTCTACTGATTTACAAGTAAATCATTGTACTAAAAAATTATATAAGATAGCAAATAATCCTAAAAGTATATTAGAATTAGGTCTTGTAGGTTTAAAATCATATATTAAAAATATTGGTTTATTTAATAAAAAATCGAGTTATATAATAAATTTATGTGATATTTTAATTAACCGATATAATAGTAAAATACCAAAAAATAGAAAATTGTTAGAGTTATTACCAGGTGTTGGAAGAAAAACAGCCAATATAATATTAAATACTGTATTTAAAAAGAATTTAATAGCTGTAGATACTCATGTTTTTAGAGTTTGCAATCGAACAAAATTTGCTACAGGAAAAACAGTTCATATTGTTGAAAATAAATTAAATAAATATGTTTTAAGATCTTTTAAATTAAATTTTCATAATTGGATTGTATGGCATGGTCGTTATGTTTGTCAATCAAGAAAAATAAAATGTAATATTTGCATTATAAATCAATTATGTGAATTTAAAAAAAAATTATAAAATAGAAATTATTTAAAAATAATATATATAATTTTTTATTTTTATTTATGATTTATTTTTTAATTTATATATATTTATTATTTTAATAATACCATCATTTTTATTTTTGATCAGGAATAGTATGAATAGCGAAAATATAATTACATTACTAAAATTAAGAAATTTAGTTTTTCAAATTAGTAATGAAAACAATTTAAAAAAAGTTACTAAAAATAATTCTATATCGTTATATTGTGGTTTTGATCCCACCGCAGATAGTTTACATATAGGACATTTATTGCCTTTAATGGTTTTAAAACATTTTCAAATTTTAGGACATAAACCAATTATATTAATAGGTGGTGCAACAAGTTTAATTGGAGATCCAAGTTTTAAACTTTCAGAACGAGTATTAAATACATATAATGATATTAATAATTGGGAAAAAAAAATTACAGCTCAGTTGTCTTTATTTCTTGATTTTAATATTGGGGAAAATAGTGCTAAAATTGTTAATAATTATCATTGGTTTTGCAAAATGGATATTTTATCTTTTTTGAGAAAAATTGGTAAATATTTTTCAATTAATCAAATGATTAATTTAGAATCTGTAAAAAATAGAATTAATAGAAAGGAAAAGGGTATTTCTTTTACAGAATTTACATATAGTTTATTACAGTCTTATGACTTTGTTGTTTTAAATAACATGTATCAAGTTTGTTTGCAAATTGGAGGATCAGATCAATGGGGTAATATTACTTCAGGAATTAACTTAGTTCGTAAAATGAGTCAAAAATATGTATTTGGTTTAACATTGCCATTATTAACAAAAAGTGATGGAACAAAATTTGGAAAAACTGAAGATGGTCCAATTTGGTTAGATTCATCTAAAACTAGTCCATATAAGTTTTATCAATTTTGGTTGAATACTGATGATAGTCATGTTTATACTTTTTTAAAATGGTTTACATTATTAAATTATTCTGAAATTCTAAAAATAGAACAAGAAGGAATTAAATTTGGTAATATTATTAAAGATAGAATTTTTTTAGCTAAGGAAATAACTAATACTGTGCATGGAATTTCAGGTGTTGCTGCAGCTGTCAGAATTACTGAATGTTTGTTTTCTGGTGATTTAAACCAGATGACTGAATTGGATTTTGAACAATTAAAACAAGATGGTATGCCTGCAATAGATTTGTTTGGTTCAGAAGATTTAGTAACAGCATTAGTTATTTCAAAATTTGCTTTATCACGTTCTCAAGCTAGGAATATGATTCTTTCAAATGCTATTTCAATTAATAATAAAAAAATATCTAAAATTAAATATTTTTTTAGTAATGATGATAGATTATTTAATAAATTTACATTATTAAAGAGAGGTAAAAAAAATTATGTTTTAATTTGTTGGGTCTAATTTTTATTTTTTTTTAATTAGCAATAGAAATTGACTATAAAATTAATTCAAAGCTTTCACCGCATCCACAAAAATTTTTTGTTTGAGCATTGTCAAATTTAAATACTTGATTAATTCCTTCTTTAACAAAATCAATTTTCATTTTATTGATAAAATCAATTTGTATTAATGGTATACATATTACAAAATTTTTAAAATAAAATATTAATTCTTCTTTTTTTTTATTTTTTATTCTTTTTAAATTATAACGAAATCCAGCACATCCAGATTTTTTAATTTGAATTCTAATACCTATAAAATCATCAGATTCTTTTATTAAAGAAAATATTTGATTTTCTGCTTTTTTAGTTAAAATAACACCTTCCCATTTTGTTTTTTTATTGAAATCTTTTGTTTTTAAATTTTCAATCATTATTTTTCCCAGAAAATTAATTGTTTTAATATATCAATATATTTATATTTTTTAATATATTTTATTTTTTTAAAGAAATCATGATTTATAGAATAAAATTTATTTAAAATATTTCTTAATAGAATGTTAAATTCTAAATAAATATTATAAATAATATTTAAAAATGTCAATACTTGATCTTTTTTATAAAAGATATAATTATTATTAATAATGATTCAAATAAATTTTTCAATACCATATTTTATTTTTAAAATAATAATTTATTGAGTTAATTTGTATTTTTACAATAAAAATACTTATATAAAAATGATATATAACAGAATTATATTCTGTATAAAATTTGTTTTTATAATGTAAATTTATAAGAAATATATGGTAATTATTTGCGATAAAAAATAATTAAAAACTTTTGAGGTTGAACTTTTATATGTATAACCAACAAGAAGATACCAATTTAATACAAACAATTTTTTTAGTTATGTTTGTTGTAATTATAATTTTTATCAGTTGTTTAATTTTATATCCATTTTTTTTATCTTTTGCTTGGTCAGGTATGATAGTTATTTCTACTTGGCCTATTTTATTAAAAATACAACATTTTTTAGGAGGAAAGCGTATTTTAGCAGTTGGTGTAATGATTATATTATTGTTATTATTATTTTTTCTGCCTTTGATTATTTTAGTCAATAATTTAATTGATCATAGTCTTCCTTTTATTAATTGGTTACATGCTGGAAATTTAAAATTCCCAAAATTAATTTGGATTAAAGATATTCCTTTAATAGGAAGTGGTTTATTTTCAAAATATAAAAATTTATTAAAGAATGAAGGTTCTTTATTAATTACACATATTCGTCCATACATGAGTTATACAAGTATATTATTTCTTATTCAGGCTGAAAAATTAGGAAAGTTTATTATACATTTAATTTTTATTATTATTTTTAGTATATTAATGTATTGGCATGGAGAAAGAATAGAATATACTGTTCGGAATTTTGCATTTAGATTAGGTTCGGATTCTGGAGATGCAGTGATTGTATTAGCTGCTAAATCTATTCGTTCAGTTGCTTTAGGTGTGATAGTAACTTCATTAATACAAATTATTTTATCAGGTATTGGTTTAATTATATTTGGTATTCCATATTTTTTTTTATTTATTTTGATAGTAATTTTTTTTTGTTTAGTACAATTAGGACCTTTGCCTGTTTTAATCCCAGTAGTTATATGGTTATTTTTGCATAATCATACAATATCAGGTGGATTGTTTTTAATTTGGAGTACTAACATTTTTATATTAGATAGTATTTTACGTCCTTTTTTAATAAAAATGGGTGCTGATATTCCTGCTTTATTAAGTATTTTTGGAGCCATAGGAGGTTTGTTAGTATTTGGTATGATTGGATTATTTTTAGGTCCAGTTGTATTGGTTATTTCATATCGATTAATATTATCATGGATGAATAATATTCCAGTATCAGAATTTTTATTAGATAAAAAAAAATAAAAAATATGATATTCATTAAAATAAAAAATAAAATCTATATTTAAAAATATAATCTTTTAATTTTATATTTTTAATAATTTTAAATTTTAATATAATATTTTTATATATATTTATATTTTTAAAAATTAGAAATATTTAATATTTTAATAAACTACATATATTTTAAGATTTAAATATATGTAGTTTACATATTTTAACATACTTCATAATATTTATTGTTGAAATAATTATTAATTTTTATTAATAATTATTCATGATTATTTTATTTTTTATTAAATTTTAAATTATCTTATTGATTATATAATTGCCATATAAAATCAATAAGATAATTTAAAATTGTTTAATAAAAAAAATAAAATATTTGTATGATACTCAAGAATTATTAAATTTTGCATTATATTTATAATATTTTGTGATTTTTATTTTTGTGTGATAAACTTTTTATTTTTAAAATATTAGATTTTTGTCTAATTTTTTATTTTTTTAAAAACTATTCTAGATCTTATTTTTAACTTCATTTAATCCTTTTAAATAATATTATAATACTAAAATTATAATTTTAATCACATCTCTTATATAATATTTTTAAATAATATTTTTTAAAATTTTTAGTTAAGATCTATATTATATATTAAATAATAATACTTATTTAAATAAACCATGTAGAGAATAAAATGCAAAAAACAGATGAATTACGTACAATTAGAATTGATCCATTAATCACACCGTTTGAATTAGCAGAAAAACATAAAATTACTCCAAAAATTATGGATAATGTAATTCTTACTAGAAAAAATATTGCAAGAATTCTTACTGGAAAAGACAAAAGATTATTAGTTATTATTGGTCCTTGTTCAGTACATGATCCAATTGCAGCTATAGAGTATGCTCACCGACTTAATGTGTTAAGAAAAAAATATAGTTCAAGATTAGAAATTATTATGCGTACTTATTTTGAAAAACCTAGAACAGTTGTTGGATGGAAAGGATTAATATCTGATCCAGATCTAGATGGTAGTTTTCGTGTTAATCATGGATTAAATATTGCTAGAAAATTATTATTAGATATAAATTCTATTGGAATGCCTGCAGCAACTGAATTTTTAGATATGGTGATCGGTCAATTTATTGCAGATTTAATTAGTTGGGGGGCAATAGGTGCTAGGACTACAGAAAGTCAAATTCATCGAGAAATGGCATCAGCTTTATCATGTCCAGTAGGATTCAAAAATGGTACAGATGGTAATATAAGAATTGCTATTGATGCTATTAGAGCTACTAGAATTCGACATTTATTCTTGGCACCTAATAAAAACGGTCAAATGACCATTAATCATACTAGTGGTAATCCATTTTGTCATGTTATTATGAGAGGAGGAAAGTTACCTAATTATCATAAATCAGATGTAATATTAGCAAAAAAACAATTAAGAGAGTTTTTATTGCCTGAATATTTAATGATAGATTGCAGTCACGGTAATTGTTTGAAAAATCATCTTTTGCAAAAAAAAGTTGCTTCTTCAGTATCAAATCAAATAAAAAATGGTTCAAAAACAATTGTTGGCGTTATGATTGAAAGTTTCTTAGAAGAAGGCACTCAATTAATTAATAATACAAAAAAAATGGTTTATGGAAAATCAATAACTGATCCTTGTTTATCTTGGAATGATAGTGTAAATATTTTAGATGAATTATCATTAGCAATTGATTCCAGATTTTAAAAAACATTGCTGGTCATTTATGACTAGCAATGTTTTTTCTTATACATACATTTTATTAAATAATAATTTATGTATAAAATTATGTACATATGAATGACATTTATAGTATAAAATAGTTTATGTTTTAAAATTTACATTATTCAATATAGTGATATATAATATTTCTCATATTATATATTTTCGATGTATTATTTAATTCATATTTTTATATATAGATTGAATTATTAATATATCAATTATATTAAAGGATAAAATATGCCAGTTATTTATTTTTCTGATGGAAATCAGTACATATCTGATCATCCGGTTTCTTTATTAAAAGTTATTGAACACAATTACCCAAAAATTTTAAATAATTGTGTTGGAGCCAGCATTGATAATATGTTATTTGATTTAAATACTATCATAAAAAAAAATTGTCTTGTTCAGTTTATCAGAGAAAAAGATATATTGGCTTTAAATATTATTAACAATTCTTGTGTTTATCTTTTAGGATATGCAATAAAAATATTATGGCCTGAATCTCAATTAGGACAAGGTGGGGTTGTTAATAATAGATTTTATTATGATTTTGATTTAAATAATAATATTACTAAACATGATTTAAAATTAATTGAACATAAGATGTTAGATTTATCTAAATATGAATTTAATATATTAAATAAATATGTTTCAATAAAAGAAGCAATTAAAATTTTTACTATTTTAAATGAACAATATAAATTAAAATTATTATCTCAAAAATTAAATACAGAAAATAAAATTTTATTATACTATCATAAAAATTATACGGATTTTGATATAGGAATTCAATTACCTAATATACGTTTTTGTCGATATTTTAAATTAGAAACTTTGTCAGGAGCTTATTGGAATAGTAAAAAAAGTAATAAAATGTTATATCGAGTATATGGTGTAGTATGGTTAAACAAAAATCAATTAACAGAAAATATCAATCGTTTAAAATTAATAAAAGAACGAGATCATAGAATTATTAGTAAAAATTTATCTTTTTATCATATGCAAGAAGATGCTCCTGGAATGGTTTTTTGGCATCCTAATGGGTTAATTTTATTTCAATTAATAAAACAATTTATCCGTTTAAAATTATTAGAATACAATTATCATGAAGTAAAAACGCCAATTATTATGGATCAAAAAATATGGGAAAAAAGTGGACATTGGGATAATTATCAAGAATCAATTTTTACCACTAGTTCAGAAAATAGAAAATATTGTATCAAACCAATGAATTGTCCAGGTCATTTGCAAATTTTTAATCAAGGGTTACGATCTTATCGTGATTTACCTTATCGAATGGCAGAGTTTGGTAGTTGTCATAGACAAGAACCTTCAGGATCATTACATGGATTAATGAGAGTTCGTGCATTTACTCAAGATGACGCCCACATTTTTTGCACTGAAGAACAAATTAGTACTGAAATTGATATTTGTATAAAAATGATTTTTAATATTTATAATACATTTGGTTTTAAAAAAATATTAATTAAATTATCTACTCGCCCAGAAAAAAGTATTGGTAGTACTGAAATATGGGATCGAGCAGAAAAAGATTTAGTTCATGTTTTAAATAAAAATAATTTAAATTTTGAATACCAACCTGGGGAAGGTGCATTTTATGGTCCTAAAATTGAATTAATTTTAGAAGATTCATTAAATCGTACTTGGCAATGTGGTACTATTCAATTAGATTTCTATTTGTCTCAGAGATTAAATACATTTTATATTAATAAATATAATGAACGTCAATTTCCTATTATTATTCATCGAGCGGTATTAGGTTCTTTAGAACGTTTTATTGGTATTTTAATTGAAGAATATTCAGGTAATTTTCCTTTATGGTTGGCTCCAATACAGGTTGTTGTTATTAATATTAACAAAAATCATATTGATTATGTAAAAAAAATAACAAATATATTATTAAAAATTGGAATTCGTGTACAATTAGATATTAGAAATGAAAAAATTAATGTAAAAATAAGAGAATATACAATTTTACGGATACCTTATATTTTTATATGTGGCCAGAAAGAATTAGAAGAGTCTTCAATAACAATTCGTAATCGATCTGGTAAAAGTTTTAAAATTGATGATATTAATTTTATTATTAAAAAATTACAATTTGAAATTAATACTCGTAGTTTTTCTCAAATGGAGGAATAAAGTATTAAAGTCGGAAAAAGAATACAACAAACACGGCCTAATCGTATTAATAAAGAAATCCGTGCCTCACAAGTTCGTTTATCAGGATCAGATTTAGAACCAATGGGTGTTGTGAGCCTAAATGAAGCATTATTAAAAGCTGAAGAATTAGGAGTGGATTTGGTTGAAATCAGTCCTAATGCAGAACCTCCTGTTTGTCGTATCATGGATTATGGAAAATTTTTATACGAAAAGAGTAAATATTCTAAAGAACAAAAGAAAAAACAAAAAATTATTCATATGAAAGAAATTAAATTTCGTCCAAGTACTGATGAAAGTGATTATCAAGTTAAACTGCGTAATTTAATTCGTTTTTTAGAAGATGGAGATAAAGTTAAAATTACTTTAAGATTTCGTGGTAGGGAAATGGCTCATCAAAATATAGGTATAAATATGTTAAAAAGAATAAAAAATGATTTGATTGCTTATTCTATTATAGAATCATTTCCTGCAAAAATTGAAGGACGTCAAATGATTATGATTTTATCTCCTAAAAAAAAGTAAAATATTTTTTTAACTATTATTATTTTATCTTAATAATAAGATTGCACTTTTTTAAAATTTATTATTAAAATTTAGGATTAATTATGTCAAAAATGAAAACATTACGTAGTGCGGCAAAACGATTTAAACAAACAGCATCAGGTAAATTTAAAAGAAAACAAGCTAATTTACGACATTTATTGACAAAAAAAAATACTAATTATAAAAGACAATTACGTTCTAAAATAGCAGTTTCTAATGACGATATAAAAAAAGTGATATCTTTTTTCCCATATAGATAATTTTTTATAAAATCTTTAATACAGGAGAATATGGATGGCACGAATAAAAAGAGGTGTAGTTGCCCGTGCTCGACATAAAAAAATTTTAAAGCAAGCTAAAGGTTATTATGGTGCAAGATCAAGGGTTTATAGAGTAGCTAAACAAGCTGTTATTAAAGCTGGTCAATATGCTTATCGAGATAGAAGACAAAAAAAACGTCAATTTCGTCAGTTATGGATAACTAGAATTAATGCTGCTGTACGTAAAAATAATCTATCTTATAGTCAATTTATGTATGGTTTAAAGAAATCTTTAGTTATTATTGATCGAAAAATATTATCTGATCTAGCAGTTTTTGATTATTTAGCATTTTTAAAAATAGTAAAAAAAGTACAACTAGTATTAAGTAATTAATTAAACTTTTGGTAAAGAGGGGAGAATCTACCCCTCGTTGTTTGCATTATTATTAATAAAAATAATTTTTATTATGACTAATATAGTATATTTATAACATTTTTATTAATTTATAATTTTATATTTTAAAAATAAAAATGATTGTTAAAAATGATGATATCTAAAATTTAAGTGAAAAATATGAAATTATTAATGAAATTAATAGATTCAACTAAGAAAGAAATTATTAATGCTATTACTATTAAAGATTTAGAACGTATTAGAATAGAATGTCTAGGAAAAAGAGGATATTTAAATCTAAAAATAAAAGAACTTAATTTATTAAATAATGAAAAAAAAAAAATAGTTGGTTCATTGTTAAATAAAATAAAAAAAGATATACAAACTGAATTATTTTTAAAAAAAAACAATATATTAAAAAATTTATTAGATTTGGACTTAAAAAAAGACAAAATTGATGTTACATTGACTGGAAGACGAATTATTAATGGAAATTTGCATCCTATTACTACTACAATAAATTTTTTAAATTTTTTTTTTGAAAAATTAGGTTTTAATTGTTCCAACGGTCCTGAAATTGAAGATATATATCATAATTTTGACGCATTAAATATTGATCCCAATCATCCATCTAGAGATATGAAAAATACTTTTTGGTTTGATTGTAATCGTTTATTAAGGACTCAAACTTCTAGTATGCAGGTGCGAATTATGGAAACTAAATCATTACCTATTCGTTATATTATTCCTGGAAAAGTATATCGTAATGATTATGATTCTACACATACACCAATGTTTCATCAAATTGAAGGTTTAATAATTGATAAGAATATTAACTTTTCCCAATTAAAATGGATTCTTGAAAGTTGTCTTATTGAATTTTTTGATAATAATATTGAGCTTAGATTTCGTAGTTCTTATTTCCCTTTTACAGTTCCTTCTATAGAAATTGATATTAAAGGAAATCAGGGTAAGTGGTTAGAAATATTAGGTGGTGGCATGATTCACCCGAAAGTTTTAAAAAATTTAAATATTGATCCTTTATCATATTCAGGTTGTGCTTTTGGTATTGGGGTAGAACGATTAACGATGTTAAAATATGATATATTTGATATTCGTTCTTTTTTTAAAAATGATATAAGATTTCTTAAACAATTTAAATAAATAAGGTTTGTTTAAATGAAATTTAGTGAAGAATGGTTACGTGAATTGATTAATCCTTCTATTTCTATTATTGATATTTGTGATCAAATGACAAAATCTGGTTTAGAAATAGAAAATATTGAACCAATTTCTGGAGCATTTAGTGGAATAGTTGTTGGAGAGATATTGTCTTGTACATTACATCCTGATGTTAATAATTTATTTATATTAACATTAAATATAGGTTTAAAGAAAGATATTAGTATAGTTTGCAGTGCTTTAAATTGTCGTGTAGGTATTAAAGTAGCTGTAGCATTATTAGGTGCAGTTTTACCTTCTTCTTTTTGTATAACATCTAGAATTATAAAAGGATTTTTATCTGAAGGTATGTTGTGTTCTTTTAAAGAATTAAATATGGTTTCTTTTGATAATAATATTATTGAATTACCAATATATGCTGAAATAGGAAAAAATATTAGACATTTTTTTTCTAATAAAGAAAATATTATTTCTGTATCTGTGAATCCTAACAGACCTGATGAATTAGGAATGATAGGTATTGCAAGAGAAGTAGCTGTATTAAATAATTTAAAATTACCTGTAATTCCAAGCACGAATCTTGTTTTAACCACAAATAATTTTTTACCAATTCATATATCTCAAAATGTGAATTGTATGAGGTATTTTGGTAGAATTTTAAAAAATATAGATATTCAACAACAATCTCCTTTTTGGTTAAAGGAAAAATTACGTCGTTCTAATTTTTCTTCAAAAGGTTTGATTACAGATATGATCAATTATTGTATGATTATGTTTGGACAATTATTTCATGTTTTTGATGCAGATAAGATTCTTCATAGTATTATAGTACGTAATTCTTCTTCATTAGATAAATGTATTTTACCAGATAATTCAAGTATTGATTTAGATGAGAATTTGGTTGTGATTGTTGATGATTCAAATAATATTTTATCTATTCATGGTGTTATGAATACTAAGTTTTCTACTGTAACTAAAGATACAAAAAATATATTTTTAGGATGTATTTATTTTCCATTAGATAGTATTTCTATATCTTCAATGTTATTTCAATTAAATTATGATTTTTCTTATCGTTTTAATAAAGGAATAGATTTAGCTGCACAATATGATGTAATGGATTTTATAACTAATTTATTATTAGATATATTTGGTGGGAAACCTGGTCCCATAATTGATAAATTTATGAATCGTAATTTATTTTTTATTAGAAATCATATAATTTTGCATCAAAAAAAAATATATACAATATTAGGCTATAAAATTGAAAATAGAATATGTTCAAGTATTTTATGTCAATTAGGGTATACTATTGTTTTTGAAAATCAAGATTATTGGGATTTAATAGTACCAACTTGGAGATTTGATATAAAAATTGAAGAAGATGTTATAAGTGATATTATGCGTATTTATGGTTATGATCAAAAATGTAGTATTCCAATAAAAGAAAATTCTGCAATTGTCAAAATCAATAAAATGAATTTATTCTTAAATAGAATTAAATTTCTTTTAGTTGATAAAGGATACCATGAAGTTATAACATATGGTTTTGTAGATCCAAAAATACAAAAATTATTGTATCCTGATCAAATTCCTTTATTAATTTCTAATCCTATTTCTCAAGATATGTCATCTATGCGGTTATCATTATGGCCAGGTTTAATCACTTCTGTATTATATAATCAAAAACGACAACAGCAATCTATTCGATTTTTTGAAGTTGGGTTATGTTTTTCTTCTGATTGTGGATATGAATTAAATATAAAACAAGAAAATCATTTGTCCGGTATTATTAGTGGAGAGTGTTGTTTACCACATTGGGATATGATGAATAAAAGATTTGATTTTTATGATTTAAAAGGAGATTTAGAATCTATTTTAGAAATTAACGATAATTTAAATCATATTTCTTTTAAAAGTGAAATATTAGATGGATTACATCCTGGAAAAAGTGCAGGAATTTATTTTTTTAAAAAAAGAATTGGTTGCATTGGTGTATTACATCCAATGATTCACAAAAAATTAAATTTAAATGATACTGTAATAATGTTTAATATATTATATGATCAATTAAATGATATATCTAAATTAAAAGTGTTAAATTTTTCTAAATTACCTATAATTAAACGTGATATTTCAATTATTATAAATGAAGATATTTATGTTGGAGATATTGTTTTTGTCTGTAAAAATGCTATTTCTAATCAAAATCTTGAAGTAGATATATTAGATATATATCGGAATCAAGAAATAGGTCATGGAAAAAAAAGTATTGCAATTAGATTAACATTTTATAATATTAAGAAAACATTAACAGAAAAAGAAATTATTTTTATGTTAGATAAATGTCTTTTAGATTTAAAAAATAAGTTTAAAGCTATTTTTAGGAATAAATTTGATGGTTCTAAATAAATCTGATTTATTTAAAATTTTACTTTAAAATATCGATAAAAAAAAATATATTAAAAAATTAGTAAATGTATTTTTTTTAAAATTAATAATTTAATTTTCAAAATAGCGATGTATTTGAATTATAGGAGTGATAATTTTTATTAAAAATATAACCAATCAAGATTATGTAGAAATCTAAAAATAGGAAAAAATATATTTATATAATTCAAGAAGATTGTCGTTTTTCAAATCTTGATTAAAGTTAAAAATTAGATTTTTATAATATATTAGATTTGAATAATAATAATTATTGTTTAATGATCAATATATATTTTATTCAACAATATTTAATAAAAATATATGGTGTTTTAATTTTATAAATGATTATTTATAATTTTTAGATTATATATAAATTATATAGTATATATTTTTAAAAAAATTCAATGATATAGAATAATTTATTATTGAAGATCAGTGATTACTGATTGAAAAATATAATAATATTCTTTCAATAAAAAAATATTGTTTATGATTGTTATTTATTTTAATATTTTTTTAAAATTATTTTAATAGAATTATATTTTTATTTGTTCTGTTTTAAATATTGCAAATAATAAATATAAAAGTTATATATTATATTTTTATGAATATTATATTTTTTAAGATTGAATTGATCGTTTATTTTTATCATGTATCTTAAATATTTTTTTAAAATTTTATCATAATAGTATTTTAAAAATTACAGGTTAAATATTTTTATAATTGCAAAAATATAAAATTATGATTAATGTATATTGATATAAATATAATTTTAATTATTCATGATTTTTTTATTTGATAATATTTTATAATATATGGTTAGAATAATTATTTTTTATTATGTATAAAAAATGCATTTTTTATTTTTATTTTTAATAACATGATGATTTTTTTTATATTTATAAAATATTGTATTTTTAATTTAAAATATTTATTAAAAAAATATTTTAATATTTTATTTTTTATTCATATCAACAAAAAAAGGATTTCAGTTGTGTCTTTCAAAGTTCAAAATTATGATGGTCGAGCTCGTTATGGAATTTTTACATTTCATAATAGAAATATCATTGTTGAAACACCAGTTTTTATGCCAGTGGGTACTTATGGAGTTGTTAGATCTATAACACCAGAAGAATTAAATACAATTGGTTTTAAAATTATATTAGGTAATACAGTGCATTTATTTTTTCGTCCTGGAGAAAAAATCATAAAAAAACATAATGGATTACATAATTTTATGAATTGGAAAAATATTATCTTAACGGATTCAGGTGGTTTTCAAATATTTAGTTTAAATAAAATATGTAAAGTAAATCGAGAAGGTGCTTTATTTAAAAATCCTTTTGATGGTAATAAATTGTTTTTAACACCCGAAAAATCTATGGAGATTCAATATAATTTGTCTTCAGATATTGTCATGAGTTTTGATGAATGTATTACATTTGATTCTAGCTGGGATACAGTAAAAAATTCTGTAGAACGATCTTTGAATTGGGCAAAAAGAAGTAAAGAACATTTTATTTTATTAGAAAATAAAAATATTTTATTTGGTATTATTCAAGGCGGTTTATATCATGATTTACGTAATATTTCTATAAAAAATTTAATAGATATGAATTTTGATGGTTATGCGATAGGTGGATTAGCAGTTGGAGAATCAAAATATAATTTGTATTCTACATTAGAATATATTAGTTTAAAACTTCCTCAAAATAAACCAAGATATTTGATGGGAGTTGGTACACCATTAGATATAATTCAGGCAGTGTTATGTGGTATTGATATGTTTGACTGTGTTATACCGACTAGACATGCTAGGAATGGTCATTTGTTTGTTAGCAGTGGTGTAATTAAGATTCGTAATGCAAAGTATCAAGAAGATTTATCAGTATTAGATCAAGAATGCGATTGTTATACTTGTTTAAATTATACTCGTGCTTATTTGCATCATTTATATCGTTGTAAAGAAATATTAGGTATTAGATTAAATACTATACATAATTTATTTTTTTATCAGAATTTGATATCTAATTTAAGACAATCTATTCAACAAAAAAAATTACGTCAATTTATTACAAATTTTAATAATAAAATTATTAAATAAAAAATTCATTTTTATTTAATTAGTCAAAATAAATTTAAAATAATAAAAATTGATTTATTTGATACATTAAGTATAGGATTATTAAAGATTATTAAATGATGACTAGATACAATTTTTATATTCAATCAATATACAGATTTTAATTTCAGTATAAAATAATTAAAATTTATTTATTCATAATAAAATTTTTATCTGATGAATTTTATTTAATTTTATTTAATAATTTTTATAATAAATTTTTTATTTTTTTAAAAGACTAATTTAAAAAGCAATATATAAAATAATTAATATATTTTTTAAAACAACATTATTTTAATGTAAGATAATTGTATATATATGTTTTAAAATATATTATTTTGCCACATAATAATATGTATTAGTGGCAATTTGATTAATAATTTATACTAATTAACATTTTTATTATTTTATTCTTTTATTTCTAATATAGAAAAATCACCAATATTTAAAAATATTTTTTCTACTTTTTTTAATAAATTTAATCTATTTATTTTTATCATGTCATTATTATGATTAATAATTGTTGAATTAAAAAAATTATGTATAGGTGTATTTAGTTGTATTATATTGATAATGATTGTTTGGTATTGATAAGTTTTATATAAATTTTTTGATTGTTTTTCTATTTTTTGTATTGAATCAAATAAGATTTTTTCATCGAAGGATTCAAGTAAAGAAATATTAATTTCATTATATTGAAGACAATTAAATTTTTTTAAAATATTAGTAATTCTTTTTATAGCTAAAATAACTGATTGAGCATCTTTTAGTGTGATAAAATATTCAAGTGCTTTTATTCTTAAATCAATTTTTATTAAATTAGTATTTTTTTTTGTTAATGCAGATTGAATACAATAATGATTATAGCCTTTTTTTTGATATAGATCATATAATCTATTCATTATAAATTTTAAAATTTCTTTTTTTTTATGATCTTTTTTGATATTTAATTGATATAATTCTAAAGATTTTTCAGTTAATTGTTCAAGATTAATAGATATTTTTTTTTCAATAATAATTCTTAAAATTCCAATAGCTGATCTACGTAATGCAAAGGGATCTTTATTTGACGAAGGTATTTGGTCTATACTAAACATACCAGTAATTAAATCTATTTTATCTGCAATAGATAAAATATCACCAATGTTATTTTTAGGTAATATATCTCCAGAAAAATCAGGTTTGTATTGATCTTGAATAGCAATAGCTATGTCTTGTTTCACTCCATCCATTAAAGCATAATGCATTCCTATTGTTCCTTGAATATTTGGAAAAGCAATAACCATATTACTAATTAAATCACATTTTGATAAAGTAGCTGCAAGATATACATCTTTAGTATTAGCATTTGTTTTTTTTGCAATATATTTTGATAGTTTTTGTAATCTTTTTGTTTTATCAAATAAATTACCGAGGTTTTTTTGAAATATTATATTTTTTAATAATGTGAATAAATCTTCTAATTTATTTTTTCGGTCTTGATTAAAAAAAAATTGAGCGTCAGATAATCTAGAATTAATTACTTTTTCATAACCATTAATAATATTTTTTGTATCATTACTTTCAATATTACTGATAATAATAAAGTAAGTTGTTAAAATTTTTTGATTATATATTGGAAAACATTTTTGATCATGCTGAATAGTGTTGATAATAGCTATTTCTGGTAATTTTAAAAAATTTTTTTCAAATTGAGCTAAATGAATTACAGGCCATTCTACTAATGAAGTAATTTCATCTAATAATTCATTATTAATGAGAATATTACCATTAATATTTTTTGCTGTAAGCATGCATTGATTTTTAATGAATTCTTTTCTTTTTTCATAACATGCTATGACATTCCCTTCTTGAAACAATTTTATTGGATATTCATCAGCATGATTTAAATGAATATAATTATTTCCTAAAATTTGATGTCCTCTAATTAAACAATTGGACGAAATATCAAATGTTATTAATGGAATGATGATATCATTATACATTAAAGTTATAGTTCTTATTGGTCGAAAAAATTTTTTTTTAGATTGATTCCATTGCATTAATTTTCCAATTGATATTTTTTTTATTGAAGATTCGATAATTTTTGCAAATATATTAATATTTATTTTTTTTTGTATATTTTTTTTATATGCTATCCATTTTTTATTTTTATTATGTAAGATAAAAGTATCTTTTAAGGTAATTCCTATTTTTTTCATCCAAAATATAGTATGATTATTTGTTTTATCTGTTTCATCAAATGTATTTTGAATTAGTGGACCTTTGATAATAATTTGTTTTTGTGATGTTTGTATATGAATATCATGTATTTTTACTGCTAATCTTCTAGGAGTTGCAAACCATTTTATGGTGCTATATTTAATATTATTATTTTTTATTTCGGATTTTATATTTTGATAAAAAGATAGTCCAATATTATATAATTTTTTAGCAGGTAATTCTTCTACTCCTAATTCTACTAAAAATGTATTATTTTTCATATAGTATTCCTTTTTTTTTACACAATGGAAATCCTAAATTTTTTCTTCTAAGATAATATTTTTCTGCTATTTTTTTTGTTGTCTTTCTAATTTTTAATATATAATTTTGTCTTTCAGTTGTAGAGATTGCTTTTCTAGAATCTAATATATTAAAAATATGATTAGAATGTAAAATACATTCATAGGCTGGTAGTAATAGATTATATTTATCAGAGAGAATTCTATTGGCTTCATCAAGATATTGATTAAAAATTTTTAGTAAAAATTTAATATTAGCTACTTTGAAATTGTATTCAGATTGCTCTTTTTCATTTTCTAAAAATAAATCTCCATATGTAGTTTTATTTAATTTATTTTGATGCCAAATAATAGAATATACATTCTTTTTATTTTGAAGATGCATTACTAATCTTTCTAATCCGTAAGTAATTTCTGCAGTAACAGGGTTGCATTCTAATCCACCCATTTGTTGAAAATAAGTAAATTGACTAGTTTCCATTCCATTTAACCATATTTCCCATCCTATACCCCATGCTCCTAATGTTGGATTTTCCCAATTATCTTCAACAAATCTTATATCGTTATTTTTATTATCAATATTTAATATTTTTAATGAATTTAAATATAGTTCTTGTATATTATTTGGAGCAGGTTTGATAATTACTTGAAATTGATAGTAATGTTGTAATCTATTGGGATTGTTACCAAAACGACTATCTAATGGACGTCTTGATGGTTGAATATATGCAATTGATGTTGGTTCTGGTCCTATTGTTTTAAGAAATGTATGATAATGAAATGTACCAGCCCCAACAGATAAATCTAATGGTTGAAGAATAGTACATCCTTCTTTGAGCCAATATTTTTTTAAATTATTTATAGTATTGTAAAAAGTATTTTGTTTTTTTTGATACATATATTATCCTAAAAATATAAAAATATAAAAAATAAACACTGATTATATATTATACATATTGTAAGATTTTTATTTAATATATATTTTGGTAAAATTTTTTGTCTTTTTTTTATCATATTAAATTATTATAATATAGTTTTTTGACTGTATTCATCAATTAAGGTAATATATTTAATTTAATTAAAAAATATAATAAATATATTCAATATAAAATGTTCCCAATAAATTATTTATATATTTTATATATAAATAATTTATTGGGAACATTTTATATTGAATATATTTATTATAATAGATTTTTTATAAGTATTTTATAATTATCAAGTGTTGATTAGAACTAAAATTTATTTTTTGTATTTTATAAAAATATAACATTTTTGATATTTTTTATTATTTTAAAAATATAGTTTTGAAAATTTAATTAATAAATTGATATATATTAATATTCGTAAAACAATATTTTATCAAATTAATATATATATGACATTGTTTAATTAAAATAATTTCATTTAAAAATTATTAATCAAATGATATTAAATTTATTTAATATTTTTATTCTATATCATAAAAAGGAATATTATTTATGAAATATATAGGCGCTCATGTTAGTTCTGCTGGTGGATTATATCAATCAGTAGTACGTGCTCATAAATTAGGAGCTACCGCTTTTGCTTTTTTTACTAAAAATCAATTGCAATGGAAAACTTCTATCTTAAAGAATGAAGATATTTTTAAATTTAAATTTGAATGTCAAAAATACAATTTCTTACCTAAATATATTTTACCTCATAGTAGTTATTTAATTAATCTTGGACATCCAAAAAAAGATCTACTATATAAATCTAGAATAGCTTTTATAGAAGAAATCATTCGATGTGAACAACTAGGACTTGAATTATTAAATTTTCATCCTGGTTGTCATTTGAATCAAATAGATGAAAATCTTTGTTTAAGTAAGATTTCGGATTCAATAAATTATGCTATAAAAAATACTAAAAAAATTATTTTAGTTATAGAAAATACTGCTGGTCAAGGTAGTCATGTTGGTTATCATTTTAATCATTTAGAAAAAATTATTAAAAATATTAATGATCAATCTCGTATAGGTGTTTGTTTAGATACTTGTCATTTATTTTCTGCTGGATATGATTTACGCACTAAATCGGAATATTTAAGTACTTTTAAAAAATTTGATAAAATAATAGGTTTTAATTTTTTGCGTGGAATGCATTTGAATGATACTAAAAAATCTTTAAATAGTCGTATAGATAGGCATCATAGTTTAGGGAAAGGAATGATAGGATATAATTTTTTTTCTAGAATTATGCAAGATGATAGATTTCAAGATATTCCAATAATTTTAGAAACTATTAATAATAATATATGGAAATATGAAATTAATTGGTTAAAACAATATTTATAGAGTATATCTATTTTATTTTCTTAATGAATTATATTAATATATATATTATTTTCAATTTAAATTAAATATGGAAAATTTATATGTTAAAAATCGATGTTTTGGAAAAAAATCGTTCTGGAACAAATTTTAGTCGTAATTTACGCATTAAAAGTAAATTACCAGCTATAATTTATGGTAACAAACAAAAAAATATTAGTATTATACTTGATCATGATTTTATTTTTAATATACATTTACAAGATCAATTTTATAAAAATAATTTAATTTTAATGCTCAATACAATGAAATATTTTGTCAAAGTACAGTCTATTCATTATCATGTTTTTAAACCTAAATTATTACATGTAGATTTTATTTTAGTTGATAAGTAATGTATTATATTAGTAGAGAATAAAAATAGCTAAAATTGTTACTGTAAATCTTGATTTATATTCATATCAGTAACAATTGTTAGTCTGATGATTTAAAACAAATTATTTATATTTGGTTTTTAACTATATAAAAATTTTAATTATTAATTTTCTTAATAATATCATATCAGGGTGATACTGAATGGCTATGATTGTAGTTAATCCGATTACGATGCAACTAATACCAACAAATAATGTTTGTTTTATAGAAAATATAAAAAAATAAGTTTGTTTATTTTTATATTTTTTTAAACATTTTATAAGGATCCAAATTCCAATCCAAATCATAATAATTGTAAATATTAAAATCCATTTTAAATTGTTTAAATTATTGTAATTAGTTATAGATTGGTTATGAATTAAAATACCTGTAAAAATTCCTGGTAAAAAATATAATGGAGGCCATAAGATACAACCAATAATATTTGGTATAATAAATTTTATTATTGGTAGTCTTAACATACCAGATACTAAAGGAATAATAGGTCTAGCAGGACCTATAAATCTTCCTATTAATATAGTTAAAAAACTATGTTTATATAATGCTATTTTTGTTTTTTGTAATAATAAAAAATTTTTTTTAAGGAAATTTAATTTTGATATGAAATTCTTAAATTTCCATCCCATATAATATGAAATCCAATCACCTGCAATACATCCTATTATGCCTGCTATCCAGGCTGGATAAAAAAGTAGTTTTCCATTTCCTATTAAGGTACCTAACGATGCCATTAAAACTATTCCAGGTAAAAAAAGTCCTACTATTGCTAATGATTCTAAAAAAGCAATGATAGTAACTGTTATTAGTAAGTATATTGTAGGTAATGTTATTATATATTTTAACCAGTATTCCATAATTACTCATTGTTGAAGTTTTTGATTGAATTTTATTAATTTTTTTATATATTTTTATATATGTTTATATTATATACAATACTGATTTTATTATTATACTACAAAATATTATTAATATAAATATGAATTGTTTTATGCATTTGTAAATTGTTAAAAAAAAATATATATATATTTATATATTATTTTTAAAAGAAATATATTAATATGAAATTTATATTTTAATAATTTAATATTGAAGAATAATATTTTTATTTTTATTTTTTTATTTTAATGATAATTTAAATAATTATATAAAATTATGAATTTAAAATTATATTTTTTAAATATTCACCAAATATTATGACAATTTTATAATGAAAAAATGGATTCTATTAATTTTTTTAATGGTAGTAAATATAAAAAATACTTATGCATTGCCATTATTGATGAATAAAACAATTGCTATTGTAAACGATCAAATATTATTAGATAATGATGTACAAAAAAATATAATTTTTTCAAAAATGCAATTTTTAAAAAATAATATATTATTTCCAAATAATAATTTTTTATACAAAAATATTGAAAAAAAATTAATTATAGATAAGATTATATTAAATTCAATTGATAAAATAGATTGGAAATTTTTTAATCATCCTTTAAATTTTAATATGCAACGCATATTAAAGAATAATGATATAAAAGAATTACAATTTAAAAAATATTTAAAATTATTACATCAAGTTAATAATTATAGTTATCAAGATTATCAACAATGTATACAAAATTTATTAATGATTTCTGCATTTTCAATTGATGTGATTGAACATTCTATTCATATTAAAAATTCAGAAATCAATTCTTTTGCTCAATTTCTTTTAAATCATAATAAAACTATTGATAAAATTAAATTAGGTGTTTTGTTTCTACCGTTTTTATCTAGTAAATTTAATTATGATGATCAATCTACTACAATATTTTTTAAAAAGATTATTAATAATTCTAAAACAGGTTTTGTATTAAAAAAAATAAATTATGTATATCAAAATAAAAATAAGAATTGTTTTTTCAGTCGCAATCAATGGGTTACAATAAAAAATGTAAAATTACATTATCATATTGATTTTAAAAAATTAAAAAAAGAAGGTATTTATAATGTATTAAAAACGAAAACTGGATATTATATATTTAAAATTATTGATTTCAGAAAAAAAAATAAAATATTTTTTAAAAATGAATTTTTATTAAAACATATTATGGTAAAATACCATCATTCATCTTCTCAAAAAGATCAATCATATAAAAAAATAAAAAGTATTTATTTCAATATAAAAAATAACCTTTATAGTTTTGAAGAAGCAGCAAAAAAATTTTCTGAAGATGTTATGTCTTCTTATCAAGGTGGTAATTTAGGTTGGTTAAATCAAAATATTTTTAAATCAAATATATTATTAAAAATTTTGCAAACAAAAAAACAAGATATTTCAATTCCAATTTTATTGGATCATAGTTGGCATATATTTCGTATAGATAATATTAGGTCTGTGAATATCACTAATGATATAGCTAAACAATATTCTTATCATTTTATTTTGCATCAAAAAATTAATCAATTAATAAAATATTGGAGAATGCATTTATACAATAATAATTATGTAAAAATTTTGCATAATTAATAGATTTTTAAATTTTCATAAATTAAATTTATTTGAAAAATATAAAAATATTTTTGATTTATTTTTTGGACATAAAAAAATATTTAGTTATTATTATTAATTTGTTATACTTTTTATAAAAAAAATTAATGGAAAAACATGAAGAAAAAATTATATTTAGGACATTTTCCTTCTAAATTTTTAGGTCAGAATTTTTTAATTAATCAAATTATTATTGATCAAATTGTTCATAGCATTAATCCAAAATTAAAAGATATATTAGTAGAAATCGGTCCTGGACTAGGGGCTTTAACAAAAAAAATTTCTGGATTTGTTGATGAATTAATAGTGATTGAAGTGGATCCTAATTTAATTAATAAATTAAAAAAATATAAATTTTCAAAAAAATTAAAAATTTTTTTATCAAATGTTTTATATTTTAATTTTTTAAATTTATTTAATAAAAAAAAAATATAAGAATTTTTGGTAATTTACCGTATAATATTTCTACTGAAATTATTATTTATCTTACTCAATTTTCTAATATTATTGATGATATGAATTTTATGTTGCAAAAAGAAGTAGCAAATCGTTTATTAGCTAAACCAAATACAAAAAGTTATGGTCGTTTAAGTGTGATTGTGCAGTATTTTTTTAATGTTAATTTTTTATTTAATATTCATTCAGAATCTTTTTTTCCTATTCCCAAAGTTCAATCTTCATTTTTAAAATTTATTCCTCATATCGATTGTCCTTATTTTTTAAAAAATATTGATACTTTATCTTTTGTTACAAAAATAGCTTTTAATCAAAGAAGAAAAATAATTTTAAATAGTTTGCGTGGTTTTTTTAATTCTTGTATTTTAAATAAATTAGGAATTTCACCTTTTTTACGTGCTGAGAACATATCAGTAGAACAGTATTGTGTTTTAGCAAATTATATTTATGATCATAAATTATATAAATAATATATCTATATATAGAAAGATAATAGGATTTATTATTAGTATAATTCAATTTATTAATCTATCAAAATAAATGTATTAATATTTTTAATTTTAAAAATTTTTATTAGGATACAATATGAGTACGTATTTTGTTGGGGATGTCCATGGTTGTTTTTATCAATTACAAAATTTATTGAAAAAAGTTAATTTTAATATTAAACAAGATATCATTTGGTTTACTGGAGATTTAGTAGCCAGAGGACCTGATTCTTTAAACGTTATTAAATTAATTTATTCTCTTGGAATTCATGCTCGTGTAGTATTAGGAAATCATGATTTAAATTTATTAGCAGTTCATGCTGGTATTAGAAAATATCAAATTTCCGATAATTTTATAGATTTATTAGAATCTAGTGATATTGATATTTTTATCAATTGGTTAAGAAATTGTCCGATTTTAATAGTAGATCAAAATAAAAAAATATTAATGTCTCATGCAGGTATTTTCCCATATTGGAATATATCAACAGCTATAAAATATGCTAATAAAATAGAAAAACAGTTAATAGGTCCGAATTATATAGATTTTTTATCTAATATTTATGGTGATTTTCCAGATTCATGGAATTCTCAATTAAATGAAATAGATCAATTACGTTTTAGCATGAATGTTTTTACTAGAATGAGATATTGTTTAATGAATGGAAAACTAGATTTTTCATGTAAATCTGCTCCTAAATTAAAATTAAAAAATTTAATTCCATGGTTTTTAATGAAAAATCAATTGTTTCTGGAAGATTACACAGTAATATTTGGTCATTGGTCGACTTTAAGAGGTTTTAAAACTCCAAAAAATATAATATCTTTAGATACAGGTTGTTGTTGGGGAAATGAATTAAGCATGTTAAGATGGGAAGATCAAATTTATTTTAAAGAATCATTTTATCATTAAAAAATTATTGATGTCTTTCTAGTATTTCAAAAGAATAATCAAAAATATTTTGATTATTTGAATGATGTTTTTGATAAAAAATTCTATTCCATTTATATAAATTGTATTGAGGAAAATATATATTACCAATGATATTTTTATGAATATGTGTTAAATATAATTTATTTGCATATTGTATTGTTTGTAAATATATGGTTCCACCACCAATAATCATAACTTCTTGATGATTTTTTGGAATTGATAAAAATGCTTGTTGGATAGAATTAACCAATGTGATTTTTTTTATACAAATCTTTTTTTTACTAATTACAATGTTATTTCTCATAGGTAACGGTCCAGGAAGTGATTCCCATGTTTTTCTTCCCATAATAATGCTTTTATTTAATGTATGATGCTTAAACCATGATAAATCTTTTGGAATATACCATGGTATTTTTTGATCCTGACCTATTACAAAATTTTCAGAAAGTGCTGCAATTAAACTAATTTTCATCTGTTTTGCTCAAAAATATCATTTATTAATAAATAATAATAAAATATTTATTTTTAGATATATTTTCATATTATAGTTTTTTATGTAATTCTTGCAATGAGTGAATTGATTGAATTGGAATATAATTTAATGTCATAATGGTTGCAAATGCACCATTTAAGGTAGTATCATAATGTATTTTATATTGTATTGCATGTTGAAAAATAATTCTTGAATCTTGAATAGTTTGATGTGATGAAGTAGTATTTAGAATGTAAATATATTTTCCATTTTTAAGATGATCTTGAATATTAGGTCTTCCTTCTTTAATTTTATTTACCATTGTTGCATGAATTCCTGATTGTTTTAATACATTAAATGTACCTATAGTAGCATCAATTTTAAATCCATAATTATTTAGTTTAATTGCTAAATTTACAATATTTTTTTTATCGGAATTTTTTACAGATAATAATACGTTTCCTGTTTTTTTCATATTTATTTGTGCTCCAGACATAGCTTTTGCAAAAGCTTCTGAAAAATTTAAACCAATACCCATTACTTCTCCAGTAGAATGCATTTCTGGTCCTAGTATAGGATTAGATCCTGGAAATTTATTAAATGGTAGAACAACTTCTTTTACAGAATAATATGGAGGTATAATTTCTTGAATACAATTTTGTTGTAATAGTGTTTTTCCACATATAACTTTTGTTGCGATCTTTGCTAATGGTATACCAGTAGCTTTTGATAAAAAAGGAATTGTTCTGGAAGCTCTAGGATTCACTTCAATAATATAAATTTCATTATTTTTAATAGCAAATTGTACGTTCATAAGTCCATTAATAAACAATTCTTTTGCTAGTTTTTTGACTTGGTTTCTAATTTTGTTTTGTATGTCTTGATTTAAGGTATATGCTGGTAGTGAACAGGCAGAATCTCCTGAATGTACTCCTGCTTGTTCTATGTGTTCCATGATGCCTCCTATCAATACGTGGTTTCCATCATGAATAGCATCGACATCTATTTCAATGGCATCTTCAAGATATTGATCTAATAATATTGGTAACATTTGTTTAGAGCTATTATGAATTTTTTTAAAATATTTAATTAAATTTTTTTCATCAAAAATAATTTTCATATCTCTACCACCTAATACATATGATGGTCTTACCATTACTGGATATCCTATATTTTTTATAAATTTAATTGCATCATCTATATTTGATGCGGTGGCATTTTTGGGTTGTTTTAATTTTAGTTTTTTCACTATTTTTTTAAAATGATTACGGTTTTCTGATTTATCAATGTCATTAGGATCAGTACCAAGAATTGGAATACCGATTTTTTTTAATTCTAATGCTAATTTTAAAGGTGTTTGTCCTCCATATTGAATAATGACACCTTTTGGTTGTTCAATCCTAATAATTTCTAACACATGTTCTAATGTAATTGGTTCGAAATATAATCGATCAGATATATCATAATCTGTTGAAACAGTTTCAGGATTACAATTTATCATAATTGCTTGATATTGATCCTCTTGTAATGCTTGAGCTGCATGAACACAACAGTAATCAAATTCAATTCCTTGTCCAATTCTATTTGGTCCACTGCCTAATATTATAATTTTATTATTATCTTTTGTTGTTTTTGATTCACATTCTTCTTCCCAAGTAGAATACATATATGCGGTATTACTACAAAATTCTGCTGCACATGTATCGATGCGTTTATAGACAGGATGTAATTTAAATTGATAACGTATATTCCTAATATTTTTTTCTGTACAATTCATTAATATTGCAATACGTAAATCTGAAAATCCTTTTCTTTTTATTTGATATAATAAATCATAATTAATATCTTTTAATTTGTAATTTTTAATTTTTTTTTCAGATTCAACTAAGTCTAATATTTGTATTAAAAACCATTTGTCAATTTTAGTTAAATAATGAACATCTTCAATTGACATATTTATTCTAAAAGCATCGGCTATATACCATATACGTTCAGCTCCAGGTACTTCTAATTCGTACTTAATTTTTTTTATATATTCAAAATGATTTTGATTAATTTTTGAATCAAAACCGCTAGCACCAATTTCTAATCCACAAATGGCTTTTTGTATCGATTCTTGAAAAGATCGACCAATTGCCATAACTTCTCCTACCGATTTCATTTGAGTAGTTAATCGATCATTACATCCTTGAAATTTTTCAAAATTAAATCTAGGTATTTTAGTCACAATATAATCTATTGTAGGTTCAAAAGCAGCAGGCATATGAAGATTAGTGATATCGTTTTTTAATTCATCCAGGGTGTATCCAATAGCTAATTTTGCAGCAATTTTAGCTATTGGAAATCCAGTAGCTTTAGATGCTAAAGCAGATGAACGAGAAACTCTTGGGTTCATTTCAATAACAATCATTGATCCATTATCTGGATGAATCGCAAATTGTACATTTGAACCACCATTGTTTACTCCTATTTCTTGTAAAATTTTAATTGAAGCATTTCGCATTATTTGATATTCTTTATCAGTTAATGTTTGTGCTGGAGCGACAGTAATAGAATCTCCTGTATGAATACCCATAGGGTCTAAATTTTCAATTGAACATACAATAATACAATTATCATTTTTATCTCTAACTACTTCCATTTCGTATTCTTTCCATCCAATAAGAGATTCGTCAATTAGAAGTTCCTGAATAGGTGATAATTTTAATCCTATTGTGCATATTTCTTCAAACTCTTCTTTATTGTAGGCAATACCTCCTCCAGTTCCACCCATAGTAAAAGATGGTCTTATAATACAAGGAAATCCTATTTTTTTAATTATTATAAAAGCTTCTTGAAGAGTATGAGCAATTCCACATTTTGCTGTTTTTAAACCAATTTTATTCATAGATTTTTCAAATAAAGAACGGTTTTCAGCTTTATTAATAGCTTCAATAGTAGTACCAATAATTTTTACATTATATTGTAACAAAATATTTTTTTTTGCTAATTTTAGAGCACAATTTAATGCTGTTTGTCCACCCATGGTAGGTAATAAAGCATCTGGTTTTTCTTTTTTAATAATTTTTTTTAATGTACGCCAATTAATTGGTTCAATATATGTGACATCAGCTATATCTGGATCAGTCATTATTGTTGCTGGATTAGAATTTACTAATATAACTCGATAATTTTCTTCTTTTAAAGCTTTACATGCTTGCGTTCCAGAATAATCAAATTCACATGCTTGTCCAATTACAATAGGTCCAGCACCAATGATTAAAATAGATTTTATTTTAGTATTTTTTGGCATAGATTCTCTCAATAAGATATTTATACATTTATTTTATAGTAAGTATTGATTTAATAAAATTATCAAATAAATACGATGTATCATGTGGTCCTGGACTAGATTCTGGATGTCCTTGAAAACCAAAGATGGGTTTATCAATCCAACTGATTCCTTGTATACTATTATCAAATAATGAAATATGTGTAATTTTTATTGTTTTTGGTAAGTTAATATGATCAATTGTAAAACCATGATTTTGAGTAGTAATCATAACTCGGTTTGTATCAATTTCTTTTACAGGATGATTGCTTCCATGATGACCGAATTTCATTTTGATAATATTAGCTCCATTGGCTAATGCGAGTAATTGATGACCGAGACAAATACCAAACATAGGTATATTTATTTTAAAAAATTTTTTTATATTTCGAATAGCATAGTTACATATTCTTGGATCTCCTGGTCCGTTTGAAAAAAATATTCCATCTGGTATTAATTTTATTACTTTTTCAAATGTAGTATTAGCAGGTACTATCGTTAAATAACAATTTCGATTTAATAACATATTAATGATATTTTTTTTTACTCCAAAATCATATACAACAATATGTAAATATTTTTTTTTTATATTACTTGGTATCAAGTTTATTTTTATAATATCGTTTTTTGTTTTAATCAAAGTATAAATATTTTTTGTACTAACTTGTTTAGCTAAATCATTTATTCTTGTTTTTGTGTACATTTTTAATTTTTCATATGCATTATCATTAATTTTTTGTTGTTTTGAATAAGTTTGAATATATCCATTTTGAGATCCTTTGTTTCTTAAAATATGAGTTAATTTTCTTGTATCAATATTAGTTATTGCAATAATTTTATTTTTTTTTAAATAACTATCGAAATTTTGTTTACTTTTATAATTACTAGCTATTAGAGATAAATTGCGAATTATAATACCTTTAATATAAATTTTTTCTGATTCATAATCTTCAGTATTGATTCCTACATTTCCAATATGAGGATAGGTGAATGTAATAATTTGTTCTGAATAAGATGGATCAGTTATAATTTCTTGATAACCAGTCATAGAAGTGTTAAAAACTACCTCTCCTATTGCATAGCCATTTTCTCCTATAGAATCTCCTTTGAAAATATTTCCATCTTCTAATATTAATATTCCCGATTTGTCCAAAGTATTCTCCAATAATTAATTTTTTTTTAATGTTGTTTGAATTATTTTAGTTTTGATTAATTATAATGTAGAATAAGGATTCTGTACTAATAGTTCTTAATAAATTTAATGCATATAATTAAATTGTTTATTATTTATATTATATATTTTAATGATCATTTAGAATGATCATTAAAATATATAATTAATTTTTTATATATATATTATTACTATATTATTACTAATATTTATATTATTTCTAATACATCTTGCATATTAAATAATCCTTTATGTTGATTTTTCAACCAACAAGCGGCTTGAATAGCTCCATGGGCAAAAATTGTTCTATTTTGTGCACGATGGGTAATTTCTATTCTTTCTCCAGCATGAGTATATATTATTGTATGATCTCCAGTTATATTTCCCATTCTTAGAGATGAAATTTCTATTTTCTTATCATCTTGAATATTTTTTTGGATAACTTCTTTTATAGTTATAGCTGTTCCAGAAGGTTTATCAAGTTTTTTATTATGATGAGTTTCGATAATTGCAATATCTGAATTTTTACCTATAATTTTTGTTGTCTGCTGTAGTAATTTGTATACAATATTCATGCCAATGCTAAAGTTATAAGATAAGACAATACCTATCTTTTTAGCTGCATTTTGAATGATATTTTTTTCTATTGTATTAAATCCTGTAGTGCCAATGATTATTTTTTTATTATATAAAGTGCAATATTGAATGTATTCTGAGATATTTTTTGGATGGGTAAAATCAATCAATATATCAAAATCTGAATTTTTAGATTTTAAATTTTTACTAAGTTTAACATAATTTTCTTTACCATTGATAATTTTACCTACATCTTCCCCTATAAGGTCATCATGGTGTTGAGTTAACGCGACAGTAAGTTTTAAATTTTTATTTTTTTCAATTTCTTGAATAAGAATTGAACCCATTCTGCCTAATGCTCCAGAAATTGCAATTTTGATAGTATTGGTCATTTTTTTAGATCCTGTTATTGTTTATTTTTGTTTGTTAAATTTAATTTTATTTATTTAAAATTATTAATACAATGATATTATCTTTTATCATTGTTTTGATTATACAATTATTATTTTTTGTTTTAAAAAGTATTTTATAAATAAATATTTTGATTTAATATAATTAGTTGATTATTTATTTTTCATATAAGATTTAATATCAAATTTAGTTATTTGGATGATTCCTATTAGGATACTAATATCTGCAAGATTAAATATAAAAAAATGATAATTGTATAAATGTAAATCAATAAAATCTATTATGAATCCATAATATAATTTACTAATAATATTTGCTATCCCACCACTAAAAATCATTATGTAGTAATAATTATCTTTTTTATTATTTTTTTTTTGATGTTTTATGAATAATATTATTAGTAAAAATAATGCATTTATCATGAATAATTCATTGATTATTGCATGATTATAATCAAATAAATTAAATGCTAATCCATAATTATGAACATGTAATATATTAAAGATTGGTAATATATATATATGTTCATATAGTTTTATATTTTTTAGTATCCAGTATTTAGTATAAATATCTAATATCAATATAATACAAAAAATTAAAATATATTTTTTATTAACAATAATATCTTGTTTCACCATTGCCTTCTATATTTAATATACATCGGAAACATAATTCTGATTTTTGTTTTTTTTGGTTTATATCGGTAAAATAATGCCAACATCGTTGACATTTGTGACCATTAGCACGGTATAAATATATTTTTAATCCTGGAATAATATTATTTTTTAAAATATTTTTTGGAGCTAAATGATATTCTTGAATAGTAGCATCAGAAGTTAAAAATATAAATTTTAATTCATTTTTTAATATTGATAATATATTAAATAAATTAGATTTAACATAAAGGATTATAGAAGATTCTAATGAGTTTTTTATGATTTTTTTATTTCTTTTATTTTCTATGCTTTTATTGACTTCATTTTTAATTTGAATAATTATATTCCAATATTGATTAGACAGGACTTCATTTTTTGATAAATAAAATAAATTTTTATACCATTCTTGAAAAAATATTGAATTATTATTACCTGGTATATGTTCCCAAATTTCTTCTGCAGTAAACGATAAAATTGGAGCAATCCAACGTACTAGAGCATTAATTATATGAAACAAAGCCGTTTGTCCGCTAAGATTAGCTAAACTCTTTTTTTTCGTGGTATATTGTCGATCTTTAATGATTTCAAAATAGAATGCACTCATATCAACAGAACAAAAATTCATAATTTTTTGTAATAATTCATGAAAGTTATATTTTTTGTATAATTTAATAATTTCTATTTGTGTTTCTTTAGTTTTATTCACAGCCCATTTATCTAACATGATCATCTTATCTTTGTGAACAATATTTTGTTCTGGGTCAAATTGATATAAATTAGATAAAATAAAACGTGCTGTGTTTCTAATTTTTCGATAGTTTTCTATTGATTGTTGTAAGATTTCATTAGATATAGATATATCTTTAGAATAATCTGTAGAAGCTACCCATAAACGTAAAACATCTGCTCCGATAGTTTTAATGATATGATTAGGACTCAGAGAATTTCCTGTAGATTTAGACATTTTTTTGCCAATATTATCTACTGCAAAACCATGTGTTAAAACTGCATGATAAGGAGCAGTATTCTTAATAGCTGTAGAAATTATTAATGAAGACATAAACCAACCTCTATGTTGATCAGATCCTTCTACATAAATATCTGCTTTTTTTTTATTTTTAAAAATTGGTTGATTAATTACAAAGTTTTGACTAGAACCAGAATCAAACCATACATCTAATATATCTTCACTTTTGAAATATTCTTTGTATTTTTCTCCTAGTATTTTTTTTGTATCTATATTCCACCATTCCTCAATTCCATTAATTTCAACTAATTTTGCTATTTTTTCCATAATATTTTTAGTTTTTGGATGTAATTCTCCTGTTTTTTTATGAATAAATAATGTGATAGGGACACCCCATTTTCTTTGTCTTGAAATACACCAATCAGGTCTATTTTTTAACATCGACAGCATTCTATTTTTACCCCATTCTGGTATCCATTTGACCTTGTCAATTAATTTTAAGGAATTTAATTTTAATTGTTTTTTTGTCATGCTAATAAACCATTGTGGTGTAGTGCGAAATATAATTGGTGTTTTATGTCTCCAACAATGGGGGTAACTATGGTTGATTGTTTCTATTAATAATAATATGTTTTTATTGTTGATTATTTTAATAATTATTGTTTCAGCATTAATTATATTTATGCCATTTAATTCAGAATGGATGTTATTAATATATGTTCCATTTGCATTAATTAAATTTATTGGTTTAATTTTATATGGTTGTGTTGCTAAAAAATCTTCTATTCCATGATCAGGAGCAATATGTACGATTCCGGTTCCTATTTGATCTGATACATGTGTAGATAGTATGATAGGTATATTAATATTTAGTAATGGGTGTTGAACATTTTCAAATTCAAGATTTTTTCCATTAGTTTCTCCAATAATTTTCCATTTTTTAATTTTTATTTTTTGCATGATTAATTTAGTTAAATTTGACATAATAATTAATTTACAATCATCTGTTTGAATTAATTGATATGTGTATTTTTCATTAACAGCAATTGCTTGACTGGAAGGTAATGTCCATGGTGTTGTAGTCCATACTGTAAAATGTATATCATTTTGAAAATTTTTTATTTTAAATTTTTTTGCAATAGATTGATTATCGTGAACTTTTAATTTAAATAATATTGATGATGATTTTTTATCATAGTATTCTACTTCAGCATCTGCTAAAGATGATTCACAATTTAAACACCAATGAACTGGTTTTAATCCTTTATATAAGTGTCCATTTTCAATAATTTTAGATAGTGTACGTATAATATCTGCTTCAGATTTATAATCCATGGTTAAATAAGGATTATCCCAATCTCCTAAAACACCTAATCTGATAAAATCTTTTTTTTGATTTTCCACTTGTTTTTTTGCATATTCTCTGCATTTTTCTCTAAATATTTTTTTTGAAATTGGTTTGTTATTTTTTTTGATTAGTTCTTCTACTTTTTGTTCAATTGGTAATCCATGACAATCCCAGCAAGGTATGTAAGGAGCATTAAATCCAGACATATTTTTTGATTTCAGAATAATATCTTTTAATACTTTATTAATAGCGTGGCCAATATGAATATTTCCATTTGCATAAGGAGGACCATCATGAAGAAAAAATATTGGGTTGTTATTTTTTTGAATTCTAATTTTTTCATATAAATTATTTTGGTTCCATTGTTTTAGTATTTGTTCTTCTTTGATTTTTAAATTACCTTTCATAGAAAATTTTGTTTTTGGTAAATTTAGTGTGGATTTATAATCATTCATATATTATTTTCTCTTTTTTAATATTTTTAAAAATATTTTTATAATTATATTTTTAAAAATTTTTGATACTGGTATACATAAAAATTACAATAAAATGATTATTTTATAAAAAAAATTATTTTATTAATAATATGGTTTTAATAAAAAATTTATTAACATAAAATTCAGAAAAAATGTTATTTAAAATTATTTTTGTATATATTAATTTTGTTTTTATTGATATAAATTTTTTATTTATTTTATCATAAATAATCAATTAAAATTATTGATAGATTTATTAATATAATTTTGTTTTAAAAAAATTTTAAAACAAATATTTTTAGAATTTTTTCAATAGTCAATGGATTTTTTTTTGAATAATAATACTAATTTAAAATTTTTATTAGATTTTTTATTTTATATTTTAGTACTACTAATGATGATTTTTTTGGAACATTTATTAATTTTTATTATATATTATTTATTTTTTTTTTTTTTTTTTATAATTCAAAGTTTTTTATGTTGTTGTATTAAAATAAAGATCATCAAGAACAATTAGATAAGAAATATGTAATTATTCTAATAAAAGTCGATGAATAAAAATTATTATTTTTCATGATAAAAAATAAATATAATAATTTATATATGATATATAAATTTATATTTTTAGATTTCTTGTTTTTTTTTAGATTTGTTTTAAAATAGTTTATTTTTTAATTTTTTAAATAATTTTAATAGTTTTTTTGAAAACAATATTACTATAATTTTTTGATTTATTGTTTTTTATTTTTATTTTTTTCAAGAAATTTTTGAATTAGAGTTATATTCTATAAAATTTTTTTTAAAAAAATATGATTTTATTTTTTTTTTTTTGATATAATTGATGTTATTTATTTATTTTATAATAAATTGAATGTTAAATATTTTTTTTTCAACAATTTTTATTTTTATTTTTTTTTGATTTTTATATAATTTAATTATAATTAATTTTTTATATTTTATATAGAATTTTTTTTAAAATGAGTATATTCTCTTTTTAAAAACATTTAATTAATAATAAATTATTCATTAATAAAAAATTATTGATTGTTGTTGTGAAAATTATAATAAAAATACAAGAAGAACAAAAATGGCTAATATAAAATCATCTAAAAGAGATGCAACTTTATCTAAGAAAAAAAATATTCATAATGTTAGTAGGCGTTCTATGATTCGTACATTAATTAAAAGAGTTTATATGGCTATTGATTCAGGCGATAAAAATCAATCAGAAATCGCATTTAAAAAAATGCAGCCTGAATTGGATAGACAAGCAAATAAAGGTTTAATTCACAAAAATAAATCTGCTAGACATAAATCAAATCTAATATTACAAATAAAAAAATTATCTTAATTGATGACTATAGTTAATATAAAAAAATAATTTTTATTTATAAATATTTTTTGTTGATTTATATAAAATTATTAGAATTAATATAATATATTATCATTAATACTAATTATAATATTGTTGTTTATTAATTTATAATTTTTTATAAAAAGTATTGCGTCCAAAAATATTGGAGCAATACTTTTAATACTCATATTATCGTCTTAAATCATCAAAAAATCTTTTTACACCATCAAAGAATCGTTTTGAACGAGGGCTATTTTTTTCTCCTTTGAAACCACCAAAACTTTCTCCTAGTTCATATAAAAGTGTTTTTTGTTTATCATTTAACTGAACAGGTGTTTCGACAAGAATACGACATAATAAATCTCCTTTCTTACCATTTCGTACTGATTTTACTCCTCTTCCACGTATACGAAATGATTTTCCTGATTGTGTACCAGATGGGATTTTTAATTTTACTTTTCCATCTAATGTAGGTACTTCAATATCTCCCCCAAGAGCAGCCATGGAAAAATTTATAGGTACTTCACAGAATAGATTATTTTCTTCTCTTTCAAAAATGGGATGTTTTTTGACATGAATTTGAACGTATAAATCTCCTGAAGGTGCTCCTTGTTCGCCTGCTTCTCCTTCTTTATTTAATCTAATTCTATCATTAGTATCAATTCCAGCTGGAATTTTAATAGATAATTTTTTTGGTTTTTCTATTCTTCCATGTCCATGACATGAATTGCATGGGTTTTGAATCATAGTTTTTTTACCATGGCAAGTAGAACACGTTTGTTGAACTGTAAAAAATCCTTTTCTCATTTGTATTTGTCCTGAACCATGACAAGTTGGACAATTTTTTCTTTGTGTACCAGGAGTAGCACCACTTCCATAACATATACTACATTTTTGTAATATAGGTATACAAATTTCTTTTGTAATTCCACGAACAGCTTCTTCTAGTGATAGTTCCATATTATATTTCAAATCAGAACCTTGAACTGCTTGTGATTGTCTATTTCCTCCAAATATATCTCCAAATACATCACCAAAAATATCGCTAAAATCAGAGGTATTATTAAATGAACTATGAAAATTATTATTATTTTGCTGAAATGCACTATGTCCATATTGGTCATAAGCTGCACGTTTTTGAGAGTTAATTAATATTTCATAAGCTTCTTTAATTTCTTTAAATTGTAATTCAGCTTGTTTATCACCTTGATTACGATCAGGGTGATATTTCATTGCTAAACGTTTATAAGCTTTTTTGATGTCACGTTCTTCAGCTGATTTTGGAACTCCTAAAATTTCGTAGTAATCTTTTTTTGACATTGCTTACTTTTCCTGCTTTTAATATGCGTTCACGGGCCTGGAAACATTCCACGCCCGTGATGGTTTATTTACAGTTATTTATTTTAAACTGTTTTATCCAATTAGAAAAATATTATTTTTTAGGGTCCTTTACTTCTTCAAATTCTGCATCTACAACATTTTCTTCAGGTTGAATAGAAGGTTTTTTTGCATCTGTTTCATGGTTTGTATTTTTTTGTTTAATGCATTCCATTAATTTTGAAGAAAGTTTTAATAATTTTTGTATATTATTTTCAATTTCACTTTTATCTTCTCCTTTCAGAGAATTATCTAATTGTTCTATTGTTTTTTTTATTTCTTCTTTATCTTGGATCTCTAATAAATCTCCATGTTCTTGAAGTTGTTTTTTAGTATTGTGAGAAATTTGATCACCTTGATTTCTAGTTTTGATTAGTTCTTCAAATTTTTTATCTGATTCGGCGTTTAATTCTGCATCATTTACCATTTTTTTAATTTCATTTTCATTTAAACCAGAAGATGCTTTTATTGTTATTTTTTGTTCCTTTCCAGTATTTTTATCTTTAGCTGACACATGTAAAATACCATCTGCATCAATATCAAAAGTTACTTCAATTTGTGCCATTCCTCTCAGGGCAGGTTGAATACCATCTAAATTAAATTGTCCAAGAGATTTATTATCACTAGATCTTTTTCTCTCTCCTTGTAATACATGTATAGTCACTGCTGATTGATTATCTTCTGCAGTTGAAAATATTTGGCTATGTTTTGTTGGAATAGTGGTATTTTTATTAATTAATGTTGTCATAATACCACCCATAGTTTCAATTCCTAAAGAGAGTGGTGTAACATCTAGTAATAAAACATCTTTAACTTCTCCAGATAGCACTCCTCCTTGAACAGCAGCTCCAACAGCCACAGCTTCATCTGGATTAACGTCTTTTCTTGGTTCTTTTCCAAAAAATGAAGCAACTTTGCTTTGTACTAATGGCATTCTTGTTTGACCGCCAACTAAGATTATATCATCAATATTAGATATTGATAAATTTGCATCTTTTAGGGCTGTTTTTAATGGATTAATAGAACGTAAAACAAGATCTTCGACTAAAGATTCTAATTTAGATCGAGTTACTTTTATGTTAAAATGTTTAGGTCCATTAGAATCAGCTGTGATATACGGTAGATTAACATCTGTTTGTTGTGTAGAGGATAATTCTATTTTTGCTTTTTCAGCTGCTTCTTTTAAACGTTGCATAGCTAATGGATCATTGCGAAGATCCATTCCTTGTTCTTTTTTAAATTCTTGAACTAAATAATTAATTAATCGACTATCAAAATCTTCGCCTCCTAAATGTGTATCTCCATTAGTCGCTAGTACTTCAAAAGTTTTTTCTTTATCTACTTCATCTATTTCAATAATAGATATATCAAAAGTTCCACCACCTAAATCATATACTGCAATAGTTCTGTTACCTTGACCTTTATCTAATCCGTATGCTAAAGCTGCAGCAGTTGGTTCGTTGATGATTCGTTTGATTTCCATGCCTGCAATTCTGCCAGCATCTTTTGTTGCTTGTCTTTGTGCATCATTAAAGTATGCTGGTACTGTAATAACAGCTTCAGTAACAGTTTCACCAAGATATTCTTCTGCAGTTTTTTTCATTTTTTTTAGTACTTCTGCAGATATTTGAGGTGGTGCTATTTTTTTATTTTTGACGTCAATCCATGCATCTCCATTATTGGACTTTACAATTTTATATGGCATGATTTTAATATCACGTTGTACTTCTTCGTCTTGGAATCTTCTACCAATAAGTCTTTTAATTGCAAATAAAGTATTTTGAGGATTTGTAATGGCTTGACGTTTTGCTGGTTGCCCGACTAATATTTCTCCTTCTTTAGTATATGCAATAATAGAAGGTGTAGTACGATCTCCTTCTGAATTTTCCAATACTCGTGCTTTATTGCCGTCCATAATAGCGACACAAGAGTTGGTTGTGCCCAAGTCTATACCAATAATTTTACCCATTAACCATTTCTCCTGTTGAATATTTTTATAAATTGGGTTATTCAACTGTTATGCAGCCATTTTTTTGGCTTTTAACGAGCTAAACAAATTTTTTATATTTTATATTAAAAATTTAAGTGAATAACCATTAAATGGGGTCTTTTTATCTCTCATCAAGGTTCAAGTTAAAAAAATACTAAGTTTAGTATGAATATATGATGTAATATCGATAATATTATTTTTTATATTGTAAATATTATACTATAAATTATTATTTTAATTTTTTGTAAATATTTTATAAATATTTACAAAAAATTAAAATAAAAATGATTTACAATTTATAGCATATAGAAATATTATATTTTATAAAGATTTTCTTCAAGATATTGATTTTTTTTTAATGTTTTTGATGAAATATTTTATTTTTTTTAAAATTTTTTAAAATAACATGTTTAAAGTTTAAAAAATATATAAAAATTAGGAAAATGTATTAATGAATAAAAATTGTATTTTTTTATATTTGCCTTTTATTGCGTTTATTATATCTGCATTTTTAATTTGTATTTTTATGTTATTTTGTGGTTGGTTTTTAGGTGGAATAGCAAACTCGAGGTATAAACACACTCCTTTTGAATCAGGCATCGTTGGTTTAGGTAATACTCATATTCGTGTTTCTATAAAATTTTATTTAATAGCTATGTGTTTTTTAATTTTTGATGTTGAAACAGTATATTTATATGCATGGATTACTACTATTAATGATACTAAATGGATTGGTTTTTTTGAAATTTTAATTTTTATTATCGAGTTATTGATAGGATTGATTTATTTAGTTCGTTTAGGTTGTTTTAATTGGAACACTAAAAAAAATAATATTAAATATTAATTTTTTTATATTTTTTATATTTAAATAATATTTATATTAATAATTAATGATTAATGGATACATATATGAATTATACTTTAACTAATGTAAATGAACAAGATAAAAAAAATCATTCAAAAATAACAACAAAAAAAAAATCTGATAGTTTTTTAAAAAAAATATTAAAAAATAATATTTATATGGGTAAAATTAGTCATTCTTTAAATAAAATGGTTAATTGGGGAAGAAAAAATTCTTTGTGGCCATATAATTTTGGTTTGTCTTGTTGTTATGTAGAAATGGTTACTTCATTTACAGCTGTACATGATATAAGTCGTTTTGGATCAGAAGTTTTAAGAGCTTCACCAAGGCAAGCAGATTTTATGGTAATTGCAGGAACACCATTTATAAAAATGGCACCTATTATAAAACGTTTATATGATCAAATGTTAGAACCAAAATGGGTAATTTCTATGGGTGCATGTGCTAATTCTGGAGGAATGTATGATATTTATTCTGTAGTGCAAGGGATAGACAAAATACTACCAGTAGATATATATATTCCTGGTTGTCCTCCTCGTCCAGAAGCATATATTGAAGCGTTAATGCTTTTACAAAAACATATTTCAAAAGAAAAAAGACCATTATCTTGGATTATAGGAGATCAGAAAGTTCATAAAAAAGAGTCAATTATTTCAAAAAAAAATCAAAGAAAAAAGAAAATTATTTCTATGATTACTCAATCTAGTGAATAAATGATGATTATTGTAGTTATAATTAGATGGCATATTTATATTATATAATTAAATTATAGCTATAATTTTATTTTTTGAAAATATATGAGTTACTTATACTATAAATTAAGATGAATAATTTTATGACAAAAAAAATCAGTAAAAATAAAAATTTACAATGCAATTTATTTAATGATTATTCAGATAATTTAATTATTAGTGAATTATTATTGTTATTTAAAGAAAAAATTTTTTTTATTCAATCTAGTAAAATAGGTTTTCCTATTCTATGGATTGATAAAGATAGTTTATTAAATATTGTAAATTTTTTAAGTAATATATCCAATGCGTATAAAATGTTATTTGATTTACATGGAATTGACGAACGTTGTAGAATTCATAAACCAAAATTACAAAAATCTCATTTTACAGTTTTTTATCATTTTTTATCTATTCAAAATAATAGTGATATTATTTTGAAAATTGGTTTATTAGAACATGATCTTTGTGTTCCAACACTAACAACATTATTTCCTAATGCAAATTGGTATGAAAGAGAAGTATGGGATATGTTTGGGATTAAATTTATAGGTCATCCGAATTTATCTCGTTTAATTATGCCAAAAAATTGGAAAGGTCATCCTTTAAGAAAAGATTATCCTGCTCGAGCAACAGATTCTCATATTTTTAAATTAACAGCAGAAAAAGAAGATGAAGAAATGGATTCTTTGATTTTTGAACCAGAACAATGGGGGATGAAAAGAGAAAGTAAGAATTCTGATTTTATGTTTTTAAATTTAGGACCAAATCATCCATCTGCACATGGGGCGTTTAGAATTGTATTACAGTTAAAAGGAGAACATATAATTGATTGTGTTCCAGATATAGGATATCACCATAGAGGTGCAGAAAAAATGGGAGAAAGGCAATCGTGGCATACGTATATTCCTTATACTGATAGAATTGAATATTTAGGAGGGTGTGTCAATGAAATGCCATATATACTAGCAGTAGAAAAACTAGCCGATATCATTGTTCCTGAAAGAGCTCAAGTAATTCGAATATTATTGTCTGAATTATTTCGTATTAATAGTCATTTATTGTATATATCTACTTTTATTCAAGATGTTGGATCTATGACTCCAGTTTTTCTTGCTTTTACTGATCGACAAAAAATATATGATTTAGTAGAAGCTATTACAGGTGCTAGAATGCATCCTGCTTGGTTTAGAATTGGTGGTGTAGCAGATGATTTACCTAAAGATTGGTATATTTTATTACGTGAATTTTTAAATTGGATGCCTAAAAGATTAGATTATTATGTCAATTCTGCTTTAAAAAATAGTATTTTAATTGCTCGATCTAAAGGTGTTGCTGCATACAATAAACACGAAGCGTTATCTTGGGGGGTAACTGGGGCAGGTTTAAGAGCTACTGGTATAAATTTTGATATTAGAAAAAATCGTCCTTATTCTGGTTATGAAAATTTTTCTTTTGAAATACCAGTTGGTGATGGTGTTAGTGATTGTTATTCTAGAGTAATGTTAAAAGTGTATGAAATAAGAGAAAGTTTAAATATTTTAAAACAATGTTTAAAAAACATGCCAGAAGGAAAATTTAAAGCGGATCATCCTTTAACTACACCTCCTGATAAATATCAAGTTTTAAATCATATTGAAACTTTAATTACTCATTTTTTACATGTTTCTTGGGGCCCTAAAATACCTCAAGGAGAAAGTTTTCAAATGATTGAAGCAACAAAAGGTATTAATAGTTATTATTTAATTAGCGATAATAATACTACTAGCTATCGGACAAGAATAAGAACTCCTAGTTTTCCTCATTTACAACAGATACCTGCTGTAATTCGTGGAAATTTAATATCAGATTTGATAGTTTATTTAGGTAGTATTGATTTTGTCATGTCAGATGTGGATCGATAAAAATATGTGTAAATTAATTAATCAAAATAAGTTAATCAATAAAAATTTTCAGTTGAGTTTAAGTGAAATAGAAGAAATTGAAGTTCAAAAATCTCAATATGAAGATAATCGCGCAGCTATAATTGAAGTTTTAAAAATTGTTCAAAAGTTTAGAGGATGGATTTCGACAGATTCGGTGTATGCTATTTCTCGAATATTAAATATTACAGCAAGTGATATAGAAGAAGTAGCTACATTTTATAGTAACATATATAGATCTCCTGTTGGTCGTAATATAGTAAAATATTGTGATAGCATGGTTTGTTATATTACAGGTTATATAGAAATTAAAAATTTTTTAGAAAATTTTTTAAAAATTAAAACTGGACAAACTACTATAGATCAACGTTTTACTTTATTACCTACGTGTTGTTTGGGTGCTTGTGATCGTTCACCAGTAATAATGATAAATGATGAAACTTACTTTAATGTAAAAATAGAAACGATATCTAATTTATTGGAGAAATATCAATGATTGTTGTAAAAAAAGCAATGGAAACACATCCATTAACATGGTGGGTTAATGATCGTCATAAGATTGTTTGGATTAAAGAATATATTAAAAAAAATGGTTACCGAGCATTAAAAATAATTTTAAAAACAATGTCTGAAAATGAAGTGATAGATTTAGTTATAAAATCTGGATTAAAAGGAAGAGGAGGAGCTGGATTTCCAACAGGTTTAAAGTGGTCTTTAATTTCGAAAAATGAGATCTTATATCCAAGATATTTATTATGTAATGCAGATGAAATGGAACCTGGAACTTATAAAGATCGTTTATTAATGGAACAAATCCCCCATCAGCTAATTGAAGGTATGATCATAGCTGCATTTGCTATTAAAGCTTCTTGTGGTTATATTTTTTTGAGAGGAGAATATATTGAAGCAGAGTCTATATTAAAAAAATCTATATTACAAGCTCAAGAATATGGTTATTTAGGAAAAAATATTCTAGGTAGTAATTTTAATTTTAATATTTTTTTACATACTGGTGCTGGTCGATATATTTGTGGAGAAGAAACAGCATTGATTAATTCTTTAGAAGGCCGTCGTGCTAATCCTAGATGTAAACCACCTTTTCCTGCTAGTGTTGGATTGTGGGGAAAGCCTACTTGTGTCAATAATGTAGAAACTTTATCTAATATACCTTCAATTATTTTACATGGTGTAGATTGGTATCTTAATTTGTCCAAAAGTTTAGATACAGGTACAAAAATGATGGGGTTTTCTGGACGAGTTAAAAATCCTGGTGTATGGGAATTGCCTTTTGGGATTTCTGCTCGTGAAATTTTAGATAAATATTCTGGTGGTATGCAGGACGGATTGTTTCTTAAAGCTTGGTTGCCAGGTGGTGCTGGGACAGATTTTTTAACTACACAGCATTTAGATGTTGCTATGGATTTTATGAGTATTGGATCTATAGGTAGTCGATTAGGAACTGGTTTGGCTATGGCTGTAGATAATGAAATTAATATAGTTTCTTTAGTAAAAAATTTAGAGATTTTTTTTTCAAGAGAATCTTGTGGATGGTGTACTCCATGTAGAGATGGTTTGCCTTGGATTGTAAAAATTTTAAATGATATAGAAAAAAAAAATGGAAAGAAGGGAGATATAAAAATTTTAGAACAGTTATGTAGCCATTTAGGCCCAGGAAAAACTTTTTGTGCCCATGCTCCTGGTGCTGTTTCACCATTAAGAAGTGCAATAAAATATTTTCGTTCAGAATTTGAATTGGGTATAAAAGAATAAAAAATTATGATTAATTTAATTAATTTAAATTAAATTTATTTATTTTTTATATTTTATAAGAATTATTTAACAGTTAATTTTAAAAATTATAGATGTCTATTTATTTTAATTAAAATTAATTGTTTTATATTAAAAATTATTTTTGGGTTTAATAAATTATGATAATTTTTATTGATGGTAAAAAGTATAATGTAGATGATTTTAATAAATTAGATAATTTATTACATGTTTTTTTATCATTGGGAATAGATATTCCATATTTTTGTTGGCATCCTGAATTAGGCAGTGTAGGTTCATGTCGTCAGTGTGCTATTAAAATTTATGACAGTTTAGATGATCAAAAAGGCAGGATAATTATGTCATGCATGACACCTGTTCAGGATGGATTAATATTATCAATGAAAGATGATGAATCTATTTTATTTCGGAAAAGTATTTTAGAATTATTAATGACTAATCATCCGCATGATTGTCCTGTATGTGAAGAAGGAGGACATTGTCATTTACAAGACATGACGGTATTGAATAATCATTTTATCAGACGTTATAGGTTTAATAAACGTACTCATTTTAATCAATATTTAGGGCCTTTTTTATCTCATAATATGAATCGTTGCATTAGTTGTTATCGTTGTGTGAGGTATTATAAAGATTATGCAGATGGTCAGGATTTTGGTGTTTATGGTGTTAGCTCTAATTTATATTTTGGTCGAATTGAATCTGGTGTTTTAGAAAATAATTTTTCTGGTAATTTAGTTGAAATATGTCCTACAGGTGTCTTTACTGATAAATCTCATTCTGGTAATTATTCTAGAAAATGGGACATGCAATATGCTCCTAGTATATGTCAACATTGTAGTATAGGTTGTAATATTAGTGCTGCAGAACGTTATGGTGTGTTAAGGAAAATAGATAATAGATTTCATGAAAAAATTAATAATTATTTCATATGTGATCGCGGTCGTTTTAGCTATGGTTATTCTAATTTAAAAGACAGACCAAAAAAAATACAGCAGATTAAAAACAAGATTAATATATCATCGAACATTACTATTGAAACAGTTATTAAAGAAATAATTAATATGATTGATAATTCTTCTAGAGTTATCGGAATTGGTTCTTCTAGAGCGAGTATAGAGAGTAATTATGCTTTACAAAAATTAGTAGGTTCAAAGAATTTTTCTAATGGAATGACTAAGTTAGAGAATGATTGTGTACAATTATCTTTAAAAATTTTAAATAGTGGTGAAATTCATAGTCCTAGTTTAAAAGAAATAGAAAATTATGATTCTATTATAATTTTAGGTGAAGATGTAAATGAAGTGGCTCCAATGGTTGCTTTATCTATTCGGCAAGCTGTAAAAAAATATGCTACTCAGGTTGCTTTATCAAAAGGTATAAACAAATGGAATAGTCTTGGTATATATAATGTAGAAAATAAAAATAAACATCCTTTGTTTATTACTAGTGCAGATAAAAGTGCTTTAAATGATATTGCTGAATATAATTATATTGCTCCTATTATAGATCAATCAAGATTAGGATTTGCTATAGCTCATGAATTAGATTCTCAATCTTTAAAAGTTGATAATTTAGATGATTCTGTTTTAAAATTAGTTAAACATATTGTTCAAATATTATTAGATTCTAAAAAACCATTAATTATTTCTGGATGTAATTCTGGTAGTGTGTCTCTTATTCAAGCAGCCTTTAATATAGCAAAAGCATTGCATAATAGAGGATTAAATGTTGGTCTTTCTTTATTATCTTCGAATGTTAATAGTTTTGGTGTTGGATTATTAAGTAAGATATCAATAGATACATTATTAGATCAATGCTCATCTAATGAAAATAATACTATGATTGTTTTAGAACATGATTTATATCGTACTTTATTATCCAATCAAGTTGATTATTTTTTAAAATATATTAATTGCATTGTGATTGATCATCAAAATACAAAATTATTTAAAAATGGATGTATTAGTCTTCCAACATCTAATTTTTTTGAAAGTTCTGGAACAGTCATTAATTATGAATTACGTTCACAACGTTTTTTTCAAGTATATGATCCCACTTTTAATCAACCTGATGTAATTGTTTTAGAAAGTTGGAAATGGTTACATTTTATTAAATGTAAATTGTATAATCAATCTATTCAATGGTTTTCGTTAGATAATGTTATTGATGATTGTATTTTAGATTTTGAATTTTTAAAAAATATCAAGAATGCCGCTCCTGATGCATCATTTCGTATTAATGGACAAAAAATTGCTCGTTCTCCACATCGTTGTAGTGGTCGAACTGCTGTTTTTTCTAATCAAAATATACATGAATTAAGTCAACCCAATGATCATAACACTATGTTTTCTTTTTCTATGGAAGGTAGTGATCAATTAAATCAATCATCTGAGTACATTCCTTTTAATTGGTCTCCAGGGTGGAATTCAGTTCAATCTTCTTATAAAAGTGTTCATGTTAAATATGATTTAAATCAGTTTTCAAATATAGATGTATTTGTTTTTAAATCTAATATTGAGAAAAAAATAGATTTTTTTACTAGAATTCCAATTAGTTTTGTGCCATATAGTCATTGGATTGTTGTTCCATATTATTTTATTTTAGGAAGTGATGAGTTATCACAGAAATCTGAAGTGATAAAAAATCATATTCCTGAATTTTATGCAGTGTTAAATTTTAAATATGCTATTGAATTAAATTTAAAACAAGGTGATAAAATAAAATTTTATTTTAAAAAAGAGATTTTTGTATTTTTAGTTCATTTTTCAGATTTTTTAAATCATGGTCAAATAGGTATACCAATAGGAACTCCAAATGTTCCATTGTGTTTATTAGGTCAAGAAATTAATAAGTTACAAAAGGATACAATATGAATTTTTTATTACATGACTTTATGAATTATAGTAAATTAATTTTTCAGTCTATATTTTTTTTGTTCATCATTGTTTTCTTTAGTGCTAGTTTGAGTATAGTAGAAAGAAAAATATTAGCATTGTTTCAAAATAGATATGGTCCTAATCGGGTAGGAAAATATGGTTCTTTACAGTTATTTGCAGATATGATAAAAATATTTTTTAAAGAAGATTGGATTCCTTCTTTTAGTGAAAGATTTTTATTTGTTTTGGCTCCTATTATTTCTTTTATGTCTTTATTATTAGTTATGGCTATTGTTCCTATTTTTTTTGATTGGTTAATTATTGATTTAAATATTGGAATTTTGTTTTTTTTAATGATGGCTGGTTTATCAGTTTATGGAATTTTATTAGCAGGTTGGTCTAGTAATAATAAATATGCTTTATTAGGAGCAATTAGATCCATTGCTCAAACTTTAAGTTATGAATTATTCTTAGGATTATCTGTTTTAGGAGTAGTAGCACGAGCTGGATCTTTTAATTTGTTATCTATTATCAACAGCCAGGAAATTGTTTGGAATGTTTTTCCACAATTTATTGGTTTTATAACATTTTTTATAGCAGGATTGGCAGTATGTCATCGACATCCGTTTGATCAACCAGAATCAGAACAAGAATTGGCAGATGGATATCATATAGAATATTCTGGGATCAAATTTGGTTTGTTTTTTATTGGGGAATATATTTCAATTATTACTGTTTCTTCATTAATTACCGCTTTATTTTTAGGAGGATATCATGGTCCTTTTATTAATTCATTTATATGTTTTTTTATAAAAACTTTTTTAATTATTTTTATTTTTATATTAATTAGAGCCTCTTTACCTCGACCTAGATATGATCAAATATTATTATTTGGATGGAAAATATGTTTTCCATTAACTGTCTTAAATTTGTTAGTTACTGTATTTTTTATACTTTATTTTTTACCATAATTAGGAAAAGATATGACTTTAAAAAAATTTTTATTATCATGTGTAAGTCAATTACGTTCTATTATGATGGTAGCATTAAATATGTTTTCTAAAAGAGAAACTAGACTATATCCTGAAGAATCATTATCTTTATCTTCTCGTTCTAGAGGTCGTATTATATTAACTTGTAATTCAGATGGTTCTGAACGTTGTGTCGCTTGTAATTTATGTGCTGTAGTTTGTCCAGTAGGTTGTATTGCTTTACAAAAATCTGAAACTCAAGATGGTAGATCTTATCCAAAATTTTTTAGAATTAATTTTTCCCGTTGTATTTTTTGTGGTTTTTGTGAAGAAGCATGTCCAACAATGGCTATTCAATTAAGTGCTGATTTTGAATTATCTGAATCTAAAAGAAATGATTTAATTTATGAAAAAGAAGACTTATTAATCTATGATTACGGAAAAAATAAAGATTATAATTTTTATCATGTATCTGGTGTTTCTTTAAAAAACAAAAATATTGGCGATTTAAAAATTGAATCGAGACCTATTGATGTTAAAAATTTATTACCATAAGGTAAATATAATGGAATTTATTTTTTATTTTTTTGGGATTATTACAGTCACATCTACTATTTTGGTTTTATTTAATAAAAATCCTATGCATGCTTTATTGTATTTTGTTATATCAATTTTATCTATATCAGGAATTTTTTTTTCTTTAGGAGCTTTTTTCCCTGGAGTCATAGAGGTTTTAATATATGCTGGTGCTATTATGGTTTTGTTCATGTTTTTTATTATGATTTTAAATCTTGGTAGAAAGATTAATTTAGAAGAAAATACATGGTCAAAAATATCATTTTTTATAATTCCTTTAATATTATTTATATTCTTGTTTATTATTATTATTTATATTATTTCTTTTTTGGATACTGAAACAGTATTACTTGGGAAAATAGTACAAATTAAACAAGTTGGTATTTATTTATTAGGTCCTTATATGGTATTAGTTGAGTTATCATCTTTAATTTTATTATCAGCATTAGTGGTTACATTGCATTTGAGTAATAAAAAATAAAGATTTTAATATTTCATTGATTCTTAATAAATTTTTTAAGAGAGAATAGGTATTCTATATGATTCCATTAACTCATTGTTTATGTTTGTCTTTTTTTTTATTTTTTTTAGGTTTTTTATCTCTTGTAATTCGTAGAAATTTATTTTTTATATTGATTGGTTTAGAAATTATGTTTAATGCAGCATCGTTATTAATTATAATAGCCAGTAGTTATTTAGGACAGATTGATGGTCAAGTGATATATATTTTTGTTATTATGTTAGCAGCATCAGAAGGTAGTATAGGGTTAGCTTTATTATTAAGATTATATCGTCGTTATCAGACGTTAAATATTGATATTTTAAGTGAGATGCGCGGATGAATATTATTTCTCTGATCATTTTTTCCCCTTTGTTAAGTTTTTTTATTTTAATATTTTTTAAAAAACAATTATCACAATTTTTGATAGGTGTAATAAGTATTGGATCAATTTTATTATCTAGTTTAATAATTTTATATATTTCTATAGATTTTTATATGAATCATTTTCAATTTTATATTCAAAAAATATATTATTGGATTCATGCTGAGAATATTAAGATTCATTTTAATTTTTTAATAGATTCAGTTTCTTTAACAATGTTAGCTATGGTTAGTAGTGTTGGTTTATTGATACATATATTTTCATTTTGGTATATTCAGTTTAAAATTGATATAACTCGTTTTTTTGCTTACATGAATTTATTTATGGCTAGTATGTTTATATTAGTTTTAGCAGATAATTTATTATTCATGTTTTTAGGATGGGAAGGTGTAGGAGTATGTTCCTATTGTCTAATTGGTTTTTATTATAATAATCAAAAAAATTATTATGCAGCAACAAAAGCATTTTTAATGACTCGTCTCGGTGATGTTTTTTTATTAATAGCAATATTAATTTTATATACTCATTTTGGAACTGTTAATTTTCATTCATTAAATTTTTTAATCAATAGTCAATTAATTCAATATTCGTTTTTTTTACCTATAATAACAATTTTTTTATTATTAGGAGCAATTGGAAAATCAGCACAACTACCATTTCAAACTTGGTTGTCTAGTGCCATGGTTGGTCCAACTCCTGTTTCTGCATTAATACATGCTGCAACGATGATTACGGCAGGAGTATATTTAATTATTAGAATACATTATGTATTTTTATTAACTCCTTGGATATTCAATATAATTGGAATTATAGGATTATTAACATTAATTATTTCAAGTTTTGCAGCTTTAGTACAAAAAGATATCAAAAAAATTTTAGCTTATTCTACAATGAATCAAATTAGTTATATGTTTTTAGCTTTATCAGTAAAAAGTTGGAATATTGCTTTAATGCATTTAATTTCTCATGCCATTTTTAAATCTTTATTGTTTTTGTCAGCTGGTTCTTTAATTTTATCTTGTAATAATGAAAAAAATATTTTAAAACTGGGAGGATTAAAAAATCAAATTCCATTTATTTATATTTGTTTTTTAGTAGGAGGAGCTTCTTTAATAGCATTTCCTATTGTTACTTTTAGTTTTTATACTAAAGAAAATATTTTATTTACATTATTATATAATCATCATTTATTTTTTTTGATAATTGGTTTATTTGGTAATTTATTAACTTCAATTTATACTTTTCGTATGATTTTTTTAATTTTTCATGGTTCTAGTACAACAACAGTGCAAAATAAAACAGGATTGTTGCATACTTTTCCATTATTTATTTTAATATTATTTTCTACTGTATTAGGTGTATTAGTTTTTAAAAAATTAAATTTAGTATTTTTAGAAGAAAATTTTGAATGTTCTGAAACTTTAATTGTAACTATTATGTCTGTAATATGTTCTTTCATGGGGTTTTTGATATCTTATTATATTTGGGTAAAAAATATATTTTTATTTGATAATTTCATAATTAAGAGAATATATAATTTTTTACATAAATTATTTTTTAGTGGTTTTTATTTTGACTATTTTTACAATTTTATATTTAATAGATATTATATTTTTATTACGAAAAAATTATTAGGTGATCCTTTAGGTGTTAGTTTAGAAAAAATAACATTATTATCATATTTTTTAAATAAATTTTTTGCAATATTAGAAAATGGTTATTTACGTTGGTATATTTTTTCTTTTATGATAGGTTTATTATTATTTTCACTTTCAATTTTATTAGTTTGATTTTTATAATATATTATTTTAAATTTACAATAGAGTTGGTTGTTGAAATTAAAATTATTTTGTAATTTTTTATTAAATAATAATTTATTATTTTCACAACAGGATTATAATCTCAATGTTACTTTTTTTGTTAGTTTTCATACCATTTTTAGGTGGTTTTTTATCATGGCAATCTGGTTATTTAAAAACTATTTATCCTCGTTGGATTGCTTTGATTACAATGGGGATAACATTGTTTATTTCATTAAAATTATGGTTTGAATATTATTATATTGATAATAACATACATCAATCTTCTCAATGGAATTTGCAATTTCTCCATTCTTGGATACCTAGTTTGGGTATTAATTTTCATTTAGCTTTAGATGGTTTATCTTTATTATTTGTTATTTTTATTGCTTTTTTAGGTTTTATAGCTGTTTTATGTTCTTGGAAGGAAATTAAATATTCTCCAAAAGGTTTTTATTTTAATTTATTATGTATAATTAGTGGAGGAATGGGTGTTTTTTTATCTATTGATTTATTTTTATTTTTTTGTTTTTGGGAGTTGATTTTAATTCCTATGTATTTTTTGATTGCAATTTGGGGTAGTAAGGATATCATTTTTGGTAAAAGTTGTGTTTATTCTGCTAATAAGTTTTTTATTTACGCGCATGCGTCTAGTTTGTTAATGTTATTGTCTATTATTGGATTAGCATTAAACTATTATAACATTCATCATACATGGAGTTTTGATTATAATTTTTTATTGAATACGTCTTTAGAATTAAATTTAGAATGGTATTTAATGCTGGGTTTTTTCTTATCTTTTATAGTCAAACTTCCTGTAGTACCTTTTCATACTTGGTTATTAGATGCTCATAGTCATGCTCCTACAGCTGGTTCTATCGATTTAGTAGGTTTAGTCGTAAAAAGTTCTTCATATGGTTTGCTTCGTTTTTGTATTCCATTATTCCCTCATGCTTCTGTAAAAATTATACCATTAGTTTTAATTTTAGGTGTTGTAAATGTATTTTACGGTGCTCTTTTAGCTTTTTGGCAAAAGAATATAAAACGTTTGTTGGCATATTCATCTATTTCAAATATGGGTTTTGTATTATTAGCTATTTATACAGGGAACTTATTATCTTATCAGGGAGCAATTATTAATATGATTGCTTATGGATTATCTTCATCAGCTTTATTTATATTAGCAGGACAGTTATATGAACGATTAAAAACGATGAATATTTACCGAATGGGTGGTCTATGGTCTAAATTAAATTGGATTTCTGGTAGTTTTTTATTTTTTTCAATGGCTACTGTAGGAATACCTGGAACAGGAAATTTTATTGCAGAATTAATGATGTTATTAGGTATTTTTAAATCTTTTCCATTAATATCATGTGTGTTAGCATTTTCTTTAATTTTAGCTTCTATTTATTCTTTAAATATGTTTCATACGATTTTTTACGGAAAAGGTAATAATATATTTTTTACTAATTTCATATATACACGAGAAATAGGAATTATTTTATGTTTTGTATTTTTGGTTATTTTTATTGGATTATATCCAGAAATAATTTTAAAAATATCATATTTTTCAATTAAAAACATTCAAAATAATTTTTCTTTTTTTTTACATTAGAAGGTTTTATGTAATGATGGTTATAGTTCAATCGTTGACTGCATTATTACCAGTTTTAATTTTAGCTTTTAGTGTTATAGTAATAATGTTATCTATTGCTTGGAATAGAAATTTTTTTTTAAATTTTATTTTAAGTTTAGTAGGATTATTATTAAGTTTTTTATCTTTATTTATGGTTTCGCAACATACACCCTTAGATATAAATTTTTTATTAAGAATAGATAATTATTCTATATTGTATTCTGGTATCATTTTGTTTTTTAGTTTTTGTACTTGTATTTTTTCATATTCTAGTTTATTAAATTATCACTCTAGTAAAGATGAATTTTATTTATTAATTTTATTATCAACATTAGGTTGTGTATTATTAACTATGGCTGTTCATATGGCTAGTTTATTTATTGGATTTGAATTAGTATCATTACCATTAATAGGTTTGATTGGTTATTTTAAACATTATAATCAATTTTTAGAATCTACTTTAAAATATATGATATTGTCTAGTTTAACTTCTGCTTTGTTATTATTTGGGATTTCTTTGGTGTACATTGGTTCTGGTGGATTAAGTTTTATAGAATTACAACAAGCATTTAATATTAGTTCATCACAACATATTATATTATTATTATTTGGTACTGGTATAATTTTAATTTCTTTTTTCTTTAAATTATCGATATTTCCATTCCATTTATGGATACCAGATGTATACCAAGGTGCTACAGCATTGGTATTAACTTATTTTTCTACAGTAGTAAAAATATCATTTTTTATTGCTTTAGTTCGTTTTTTTTTATATTTACCTGTTAATAAAATTTTTGTATTAAATTATTTATGTACAATTATAGCTTTTATTTCAATATTATTTGGAAATATAATGGCTTTGTTTCAAAATAATTTAAAAAGATTATTAGCATATTCTTCTATATCACATTTTGGTTATTTATTAATTGCTTTATTAACTTGTCAATTTTATCCTTATTTTCTAGAAACTCTTGGAATTTATTTATTAGGTTATTGTGTGAGTAATTTAGGTATATTTGCTGTATTAAATAGCATATCCAATCTAAATCAAAAATTTGATATAGATCAGATTGTATCCTACAGAGGTTTTTATTGTAAAAATCCATTTTTATCAGTTTTTATGACTATTTTTATATTTTCTCTTGCTGGAATTCCAATTAGTTTAGGTTTTATTAGTAAATTGTTTTTATTAACTTCGATTTCCATGGAACATTTTTGGTTTTTGGGTTTTTCGATTATTTTAGGAACTATAATTAGTTTATATTATTATTTAAAAATTATTATTATTTTATATAATAATAATATAAATTATAGCAAAAATATACAAGCATGGAATATAATTACATTAACAAATTTTTTAATTTTGTTATTAGGAATGATTAACATTTTTTTTGGATTATTTCCTAACATATTAATAGAGATTTTTAATCGTTGTATAATATATTTATAATTTTATATTAATTAATATTATTAATATAAAATTTAATTATTTTATTTTTTAAATTCATTTTTTAATTTTTTTTTTAAAAAATGAATTTAAAAAAATTTTAATAATAAACCAATTTAGTTTTAAGGATTAAATACATTATATTGTGATATACGTTTTTATATTTTTATATATAAAAATATATTTTTAATATAATTAATATATGTTGATTTTCTATTTTAGACACTTTGATGTTACAATATAGAAAAATTTTTATATAATTTTTTTAAAATCTTACAATAAAAATAATTATTATAAAATTTTTTATTTATTTTAATATTTTAAATTAGTATATTCATTTTTTATTAATTTTATTAAAAATATTTTTGTTAATATTTTAAATATGATTTTATATTGATTATTTTAAGGCACATATAAATATTTTTGATAACTAAAAAGAATAATTAGATGATGAATAGTTTTTTAACATTTCCGTTATGTATTGAATTAATTTTTTTTGTTTTTTTTGTTGTTTTTTGCAATATACTATTAAAAAGAAAATATCAATTAATATTTTTTAATTTGAAATCAGCTTGTATTTTTTCATTTTTTTGGATTTTTATTTCTTTTTTATTTGCTTTTTTTCTTTGGCTGGTGCTAATTCAAACGATTGATAAATCAACAGCAGATAGTATGACTATGACTTATATCTCTGTATATCTTCTTGAAAAATTTTTATCTATTGATAATGTTTGTATTTGGTTTATGATATTTAAATATTTTTCAATACCATTAATATATCAATATAAAGTATTAATGTATGGAATTTTTAGTGCTATTTTTTTTAGAATAATTATTACTTTTTTTGGTTTGATATTATTATTTAAATATCATTGGGTTTTATATTTTTTTTCTTTATTATTGTTATTTAGTGGTTTAAAAATTATTTTTTATAAAGAAAAAACAAATCTTATTTTAAAAAAAAACAAATTAATGATATTTTTATATAAAATATTTAGAATTACTAATTCTATTCAACAAGAAAAATTTTTTATAAAAAAAAATAATATTTTATATGTCACTCCATTATTTGTTGCTTTAATTATGATTGAAATTAGTGATATATTTTTTTCGATAGATAGTATTACTGCTATTTTTTCTATTACTAATGATCCTTTTATTATTATTACTTCTAATATATTTTCTATATTTGGATTAAGATCGATTTATTTTTTATTGGCTCTAATTCATCATCAATTTCATTCTTTTAAATATGGATTTGCTTCAATTTTAATATTTATTGGAATAAAAACTTTGATTTTAGATTTTTTAATTATTTCTATACAAACAACTTTATTTATTATTGTTTGTATATTAATAATAACTATTATATATAATATTTTTTTTAAAAAATATTTTTATATTAAATAATTTTTCAAAAAAAAAAATTATATATTTTATATATATATTTAATAATAAAAATAAAAAATATTTTATATATGATTAATTTATAATCATGTTATTTTTTTTAGATAATATTGATATCTTGCTTGTTTCTATTTATAGATTTATTCTATGAATCAAAATTAATTATTTAGTTATATAATAAAGAATATAATATGCATCAAAATATAATACGTAATTTTCATTTAGATAAAGAAAAAATATTATCCTTATGGTTGTTGGAATTAGAAAATCAATGTAAAGATATATATACTACTAGTTTATGTAATATTAAATTAGTAGCTAATAAATTACAATTATTAGATCAAGAATCTTTTATTTTTATTGTTACTGGAACTAATGGTAAAGGTACAACATGTTTAGTATTAGAACAATTATTAATATATTCTGGTTATCGTGTAGGATTGTATACTTCTCCACATTTGATTAAATATATTGAACGCGTTAGAATTAATGGAAAATATTTATCACCATTAGAACATATTTTAGCATTTTCTGAAATAGAATTTGAAAAAAATAATATTGCATTAACTTATTTTGAATTTATTACTTTGTCAGCTTTGTTTCTTTTTAAGAAAGAAAGATTAGATGTTTTAATATTAGAAGTAGGTATTGGTGGAAGATTGGACGCAACAAATATTATCAATGCTGATGTTTCAATTATCACTAATATTGCTATTGATCATGCTCAATTATTAGGATGTGATCGTGAAAGCATTGGTTTTGAAAAATCAGATATATTTAGAAATAAAAAAATAGCTATTATAGGAGATAAAAATATTCCTCACAGTGTTTATAATACTGTCAAAGAAAGAAATGTGATATTAAAAAAGATTGGTCATGATTGGAAATGGAAAGTAAATGATAATAGTTGGGATTTTTTTAGTAAAAATGATTGTTTTACTGATTTACCTTTTCCTAAAGTATCTTTAACCAATGTTGTTACAGCTATAGCGGCATTATGTTATTCTGGTCTTTATTTTTCAAAAAATAATATTAAAAATGTTATAAAAAATTTATGGTTGCCTGGAAGATTTCATATAATTTATAAAAATCCATTAGTTATACTGGATGTATGTCATAATCCTCATGCTGCTATACATTTATCGCAAAAATTATTAAAGATTAAAAAAAATAAGGTTATACATTCGGTATTGGCAATATTAAAAGATAAAGATATCGATGGTTTTTTATCTCCTTTGCTGCCATTAGTAAATTTTTGGTATTGTGCTAGTTTAGATCATCCAAGAAGTGCATTAGGAAAAAATTTAATTAAATATTTACCAAATTCTGCTAAATTATTTCAAAATATTCCAGATGCTTTTGTTGATGCATTTTATAATGCTTGTCAAGATGATATTATTTTAGTTTTAGGATCTTTTATGACTGTTTCAGAAATATTATTTTTTATAGAAAATGAGCAATTTTTTAAAACAGAACATTTAAAAATATAATGGTAAAATAAAATTTGAAAATATATATATTGATTTAATAATTTTTGTATAGAATTGTATATATTATAAAAAATAAAATATTTTGAATATTAAATTATTAATATTGAATCAAGTCTTAAGATATATTAATATTATCCCAAGACTAGATATAAAAACATGTTTTTTATTATTATATATTTTTAAAATTAATATATTATTTTAAAAAATATATAATATATTGATTATAAATATTTTTATATTTTTTTATATATAAATGAATATAAAAATATTTTTAATGTTCAAACATGGCTGAAATAGATTCTTCATTACTAATTCTTCTGATTGCTTCTGACAACATACCTGCTAATGTTAATGTTCTTACATTTGGTAAATTTTTTATTTCTGCTGTTAAAGGAATAGTATCTGACACAACAACTTCATCAATACATGATTGTTTTAAATTTATTAGTGCATTTCCAGAAAAAATAGGATGTGTTGCGTAAGCAAATACTCTTCTAGCTCCTCTTTTTTTTAACGCTTCAGCAGCATGGCAAATAGTTCCGCCAGTATCAATAATATCATCTACTAGAATACAATCTCGTTCTGCAACATCTCCAATAACATGCATGACTTTTGATATATTAGAATTTGTTCTTCTTTTATCAATTATAGCCATGTCAGTGTCATATAACAATTTTGCAATTGCTCTAGCTCTGATAACTCCTCCGATGTCAGGAGAAACTACAATTGGGTTTTCTAGATTAATTTTTAACATATCTTCTAATAAAATTAAGCTACCAAAAACATTGTCTACTGGAACGTCAAAAAAACCCTGAATTTGTTCAGCATGTAAATCTACGGTTAATATTCTATCTACACCAATACTCGAAAGAAAATCAGCAACAACTTTAGCAGTAATAGGAACACGTGCTGAACGAACTCTTCTATCTTGTCTAGAATATCCAAAATAAGGAATAACAGCAGTAATTCTTCCTGCAGAAGCACGTCTTAAAGCATCGATGATAACTATTAATTCCATTAAGTTATCGTTTGTTGGTGCACAAGTAGATTGAATAATAAAAATATCTCCACCACGAACATTTTCATTGATTTGCACACTTACTTCTCCATCACTAAACCTTCCAACTGAAGCTTTTCCTAAATTAGTATATAATCTATCAGCTATAGATTTAGCTAATTCTGGTATAGCATTGCCAGAGAATAATTTCATATCTGTCATAAAAAACCTTGAATTGTTATCATTAATGATATTTATTATTAAATTTATTTTTGTATGTTATATATGATAAATATATATCAATAACAGATTTATAGAAATAAATTATATTAATAAATTCAATTGTATGTGATTAATATTGTTAAGCGTTATAGATATATATTATGCAATTTTGATATATTTTCTATGATTATTGTATTACTTGATGAATAAATTTTATTTTTTTGATATATATAATATGATGAATTGTGTATTTTATTTTTTTATCTTTGATTATTAATATATATATGAATATATATATTGGATTTTTTAATTAATTATTAATATTCTTATTTTAAAAATATTAATCAAAAAATTATTTTATATTTTATTAATTTTTGAATTATTATTTTATAATATTATTTAATGATATAAAAATATTTTTTCAAAATAATATAGAAATTATATTTATTCTATTTTTATTGCAGTTTGTTTTGATAATAATTGTAATATTACAATTTAATTATTTAAATTAATTTTGATTAAAAATTTAGATTTTCACACGTTTGATTAATTTTATAAATAATCGATTCATTTATTATAAATTATATAATCTTTTGAAATATAAAATATTATTGATATAATTATACTATTTTAGTGATATTAGTATATTCTCCTGTTATATATTGTTGAGTTATTGAGATTTAATATTAACATAATATATATATATTTAGATTTAATTTAATGATGAATGATAGTAATATTAATTCATACACATTACAATGGAATAGGTTATATATAAGAATGAAAAGTTCTATTGTTATAAAGTTAGAAACTTTAATTCATAGATATAAAGAATTAGAACTTATGCTTGCAAATTCTACAATTATTAATAATCAAGATCAGTTTCAATTATTATCTCGTGAGTATTTAGATTTATCAGAAATTTCTAATTGTTTTATTGAATGGAAACAAATAATAAATGATATTCAAACATATCAAGATTTATTAAAAGATTGTGAGTTAGCTACTTTAGCTAAAAAAGAAATTGAAATAGCTAAAAATAAAAAACTGTTATTAGAAAAACAATTAAAAATATTATTATTACCTCAAGATCCAAACGATCAATTAAGTTGTTTTATTGAAATCCGTGCAGCAACCGGTGGTGATGAAGCAGCAATTTTTGCAGGTGAATTGTTTAAAATGTATGCTCGTTATTCTGAATTTTGCCATTGGAATGTAGATATTGTTAATGTTAGTTTAGGAGAAAAAGGTGGCTATAAAGAAATTATTGCTAAAATTCAAGGGAAAAATGTTTGTGGAAGATTAAAATTTGAATCAGGAGGACATCGCGTGCAACGGATTCCACAGACTGAATCACAAGGTAGAATTCATACTTCTACTTGTACAGTAGCTATTATGCCTGTTGTACCAGATACTAAAAAAATAATAATTAATCCAAGTGACTTAAAAATTGATACTTTTCGTTCTTCAGGAGCAGGAGGTCAACATGTTAATACTACTGACTCAGCTATCAGAATTACTCATATACCAACTGGATATGTAGTTGAATGTCAAGATGAACGCTCACAACATAAAAACAAAGCTAAAGCATTATCTGTTTTATCATCTAGAATTTATTCTGCAGAAGTAGCCAATCGTCATGAAAAAAATTCTTTAATTCGTAAAAATTTATTAGGTACTGGTGATAGATCCGATCGTAATAGAACTTATAATTTTCCTCAAAATCGAGTAACAGATCATAGAATTAATTTAACATTGTATTCTTTAAATGAAATTTTAGAAGGTAAATTAGATATTTTAATTGATCCTATTATACAAGATTATCAAGCTAGTCAGTTTTCTTCTTTGTCTCATGTAGATAAAAAATGAATATTTCTAATTGGTCAAAATTAGCTTATCAAAAATTAATAAATGTTCATAATTGTCAATTAGATATAGAAGTATTATTAATGTTTGTATTAAAAAAAAATAAAAGTTGGATCATTGGTTTTAATGATTATCAATTATCTTTAAAAGAAATCAATCAATTAGATCAATTGTTAATAAGACGTTCATTAGGTGAACCGATCGCTTATTTAATAGGTGAAAAAGAATTTTGGTCACTTGTTTTTAGAGTATCAAAAGATACTTTTATACCAAGACCGGATTCTGAGATATTGGTGGAATTATGTTTACATAAATTATGTGATGTAAAGAGAGCAAAAATATTAGATTTAGGCACTGGGTCTGGTGCTATTGCTATATCTATTGCATATAATAAAAATGACTGTCATGTTGTTGGAGTAGATTATCAACAAAAAATATTGTCTGTTGCACAATATAATGCTAATAAATTGAATATCAAAAATATTAATTTTATATTAAGTGATTGGTTTTATTCTTTAAAATCATGTATGTTTGATATTATTGTAAGTAATCCACCATATATTAGTTATAATGAATTTTCTTGCATACAATCTGTTTTAAAGTATGAACCAATGAATGCTTTAGTTTCTAATTATAATGGTTTAGCTGATATTCAATATATTATTAATAATGCTAGTAATTATTTATATAATCATGGATGGTTATTAATTGAACATAGTTGGAATCAAAAAATAATGGTACAAAAAATATTTTTTCAAAATAATTTTATCAATATCAAAACATACAAAGATTTTGGTAAAAATGATCGTGTAACAATTGGGCAAAAAATAATAAATAAATAATTTATTTTAAAATAAAATTTATTTTTTAAAAATTTTCAAAAGGAAATTATATGATACCTATATCTAATATTAATTACATAAAAAAATCTTTATTTGAATCCATCATCGCTGTTTTTACTTCTATTAGAAAAGATTTCCCAGTAGAGTATGTAACATTAGAATTAGAGTCTAGAATTCAAGAAGCTAAAGATTATATTTGTAATGAAATTAAATTAGATAAAAAAATAAATAAATTATTAGAATTATTTTACCAAAAGTGGTGTTTTGGAGCTGCTGGTGGAATATATAAAATTTCGGATGTATTATGGATTGATCATGTATTAAAGACTCGTCAAGGAACAGCAGTTTCTTTAGGAGTAATATTATTACATATTGCAGAACAATTAAGTTTACCTTTGGAACCAGTGATTTTTCCTACTCAATTACTTTTAAGATCTGATTGTTTAGATATTAAAAATTGTTTAATTAATCCATTTAATGGTGATATTTTAGATAAACATACTTTAAGTGTATGGTTAAAAGGTAATATTAGTCCTACATCAGAATTGTGTGAGAATGATTTGCAAAAATCTAGTGTATCTAATGTACTTAAAAAAATATTAGATATATTGAAATCTGCATTAATGGAAGAAAAAAAAATGGAATTAGCATTAAATGTCTCTAATGTATTATTAATAATTAATCCAAATGATCCTTATGAAATTCGTGACAGAGGTTTGATTTATGCTCAATTAGATTGCGATCATATTGCATTAACTGATTTAATATATTTTGTAGAACATTGTCCAGAAGATCCTATTAGTGAAATTATAAAAGTACAAATCCATGCCATTGAACAAAAAAAAATTACTTTACATTAAATTAGATATATATATTGCATATATATTGTATATATGCAATATATATATCTAATTTAAATTTTAATATTATTAAAGAAAATTTTTATTAAAATAAATATTTATTATTTAAGAAGAAATTGATTTATTTTTGTAATTGGCATCATTCTTTTATGTTTGGTTTGATTGTATAATGATTCTATTTTTTTTTTACTAATTTTATTAATGTTTTTTCCTTCTAAATAATCATCAATATCATTGTAAGTAATTTTTAAGATTTCTTCATCTGTTTGATTAGGTTTTTCATCTTCTAAATCAGGTTTTGGATCTTTAAGATATAAATGTGATGGACAATTTAATGTTTGTAGTAATTTTTTACCTTGTTTTTTATTAAATCTAGCAATTGGATTAATATCTGAAGCTCCATCTCCAAATTTTGTAAAAAATCCAGTAATATACTCTGCAGCATGACCAGTCCCTACAACTATACCTTGATACATAGAAGCAATACTGTATTGTATTTTCATTCTTTCTCTTGATTTTTGATTTCCACGCACATAATCTGAAATTGTAATTCCTGATTTTTTTAAAGATAATTCACTCATTAATATTGTATCTTGAATATTTATTGTATATGTATAATTGGGTTGAATATATTTCAAAGCATCTTGACAATCTTTTTCATCATTTTGTATTCCATAAGGCATACGTACAGCAATTAAATTATATGATAAATCATTTTTTTTAGTTCTGATTTTTTGTATAGCCATTTGACATAATTTTCCTGTTAATGTGGAATCTTGACCACCACTAATACCTACTACAAGAGTTTTTATTTTTGGGTTTTGATTTAAATACAATTCAATTAAATTAATACATTTTTGAATTTCTTTTTTTGAATTTATTACTGGTTTTACATTTAATAATTTTATGATGTATTTTTGCAAATTCATGTTTTCTCGTTATAGTTATGTTAATGTATGTTAATTAAAAATATTTTTAATTTTTATATAAAAATTATAGTAATAATAAATAATTTTTTACAAAAAAATTGATTTTAAAAAAAAATAAATTATTGCATATATAAAACATTTTTAAAATTGTATCAATATTTTTAAAAAAGATTTAGTATTGTTATAATATGTATTATATTGCACTAGATTAAAAAAAAATATGTGTTATTATTATTTTTAATAAAGATTTAATGGTTACTAGATAAAAAATAAATTTTATTTATGGTTAATAATTACATATATTTATGAAAAAAAAAAAATTAATATTGGTTTTAAATTGTGGTAGTTCTTCTTTAAAATTTTCTATTATTAATCCAGATAATGAAATCTGCTATCTTTCTGGAATAGCAGAGTGTTTATATTTAAATAATTCACAAATAAAATGGAATTGCAATAATATACAATATCAAAAATTATTTTTAAATCCTATGTCTCATGAAAATATTTTTGATTTTATTTTGAAAAAAATTTTTATTACTGAAAAAGCAATTTTTTCTCAAGTGGTAGCAATAGGACATAGAGTAGTGCATGGTGGTATAAAATTAACAAGTACTACTATTATTAATAATAAAGTCATTAATGAAATTAAAAAAGCAATTATTTTTTCACCTATTCATAATCCTGTAAATTTAATGGGTATTCAATTAACATTAAATACATTTCCTGAATTATCAAAAAAAAATGTAGCTGTCTTTGATACTGCTTTTTACAAAAATATTCCAAAAAAAGCATATTTATATGCTATTCCTTATTATTTATATCATGATTATGGTATTAGAAGGTATGGCGCTCATGGAATTAGTCATCAGTATGTTATGTATCAAACATCAGTCATATTAAATAAAAAAATAAATCAATTAAATATGATTAGTTGTCATTTAGGTAATGGCTCTTCTGTATCTGCAATTTATAAAGGTATTTGTGTAGATACATCTATGGGTTTAACACCATTGGAAGGGTTAGTCATGGGAACTAGAAGTGGTGATATAGATCCTTCTATTATTTTTTTTATGTATAAAAAATTAAAAATATCTATAAATGAAATTAATACTATTTTAACATTTAAATCTGGTTTATTAGGATTAAGTAATATTAGTAGTGATTTCAGGGATGTAGAATCACAATATTATATTAACAAAAAAGCAAAATATGCTGTGGATGTTTTTTGTTATCGTTTAAAAAAATACATTTCTTCATATATTTCTTTAATGAATGGTGTATTAGATGGTATTGTTTTTACTGGTGGAATTGGAGAAAATTCTCCTTTAGTCAGAAAATTAAGTATAGATAATTTGTCATTAATGGGTTTAATCTCTATCGATGAAGAAAAAAATAATAATTTTAAAAAACAAAAAAATCATTTTATTAATACTAATGGTAGTATTCCAATATTAGTTATTCCTACAAATGAAGAACTAGCTATTGCTAAAAAAACAAAAAAGTGTATTAATGTACAATCTATTCAATGAAGTTTATAATAAATTATCTATTGTATAATTATTTTGATTAAGAGAGTTATGATGTCACGTGTTATAATGTTATTGCCATTAGGAGATAGTGTTGGTATAAAAACTATTACTTTAGGTTTAATTCAAGCTATTCAACAACAAAACCTAAATATTACTTTTTTTCAACCTATTTCTAATAATGTTATTTCTAATAATTGTTTAGACACAATTTTAAATGCTATTAAAGATGATAAATCAATTAATATTATTCCATCTATTAAGAAAATTATTTTAAAAAATATTTATGATCGTAATCAATATACTTGCATGATGGATAAAATATTTGAATATTATAATTTAAACATTGGAATTTCAGACGTAATATTAATTAATGGATTAACAGTCAAAAATACTAATCCTTTTATAAATAAAATTAATTATGAAATTGCATGTAATCTTAATGCTGAAATAATTTTTGTATCTGTTTTACAAAATCATAAATATTTTAATTTAAAACAAGAATTAAAAATGATTCATAATTTTTATGGAATTGATAAAAATCTTAATATTATAGGTATCATTGTTAATCAAATTAATCAATGTAGTACAATAAAAAATAATACAAATGATTTTACTGTAGATAATTATTTTAATATTGTTCCATTTAATCACTATGATATTAATTCCTTTATAAAAAATAGTAATATTAAATTATTAGCTCATATTCCTTTGAATATGCAATTGATACGTATTTCAGTTATGAATTTATTAAAATATTTGAAGTTAGATATTATTCATGATAATAGTACGAGTTTGTGTATAATTCAATTTATATTTTTACTAGAATGTTATGCTAGTGATATATTAAAAAATTTAAAGCATAATTCATTAGTAATTATATCTTTTTATAATATTGTTGTTTTAAAAAATTTATTGCATGATTTTCAAACACATCTAAAAATCAGTTTATTAGTTATTACTAATGTTAATTTATCTGAATTTTCATCTCAAAACTGGATTCAACAGATTAAAAAAACGTGTCTTTCAGTTATTATTACTCCTCAAAATACTTTAAATTTTTTATTTGATTTGAAAAAAGTTCATTTTAAAACAAAAGATACTCAATCATTATTTTTTGATGCTGAAAAAAAAATTATTGCTAATTATATTGATAAAGATTGGGTAAAATCATTAAAACAACCAGTTGTTAAAAATAATTCGTATTTGTCACCGATAGAATTTCGTTATCATTTGAGAATGTTAGCAAAAAAATCTTTGTTTAAAAAAATTGTTTTACCTGAAGGACATGAACCTAGGATTATTAAAGCAGCTATTTTTTGCTATAAGAATAATATTGCAGATTGTATTTTATTAGGAGATAGAAAAAATATCTATAATATTGCATCAAAAAATAATATTCAATTAGACGAAAAAATAAAAATTTTAAATCCAAATATAATTAGTAAAAATTATATTGATCTTTTGATAAAATTAAGACAACATAAAGGCATGAATAAAATTATTGCTAATAAACAAATTAAAAATAATATTATTTTAGGAACGTTAATGTTACAAAATGGAGATGTAGATGGACTAGTAGCAGGTTCTGTTACGACAACAGCAGAGAGTATTAGACCAGGATTACAATTAATAAAAATGGATAAAAAGTATTCTTTAGTTTCATCAGCTTTTTTTATGTTATTGCCGAATAGAGTTTGTATTTATGCTGATTGTGCTATTAATGCAGATCCAGATTATAAACAATTATCTGAAATAGCCATTCAATCTGCCGAAACTGCTATTTTATTTGGAATAGAACCAAGAATAGCAATGATTTCTTATTCTACTGGTCAATCAGGTTTTGGTGACAAAGTAAAAATAGTTAATCAAGCTACAGTATTGTTAAAAGAAAAATATCCAAATTTAGTTGTTGATGGACCTATGCAATATGATACTGCTATGACATTAGATATTGCAAAAATAAAATTACCTAATTCTAAAGTAGCTGGAAAAGCTAATATTTTAATTTTTCCAGATTTAAACACAGGCAATACAACATATAAAGCTGTTCAACGTTCAGCTAATATCATGTGTATTGGTCCAATGTTACAAGGTTTAAAAAAACCGATTAATGATTTATCGAGAGGAGCTTCAATAGAAGATATAATTTATACTATTGCATTAACGGTAGTACAATCCAGCTCTTTGGATAAAAATAAGATATAATATCATCAGTTATATTAAATTTAATTTATATTAATTATTTTTATCTATTAAACTACTTTAATTAATTATATTTTTATTTGAATATCACTCATCATAATACAACAACAAGGAAAAACTTCTTCAGGATAAGCAAAAGCTATTGGTTGAGTTATTATATATTTTATTTGACCTTTAATCAAAATGACTTTGCATGCTCCACAAAAACCATATCTGCATTGAGCATTGATTTTAATTTTATAATTTTCTAAAATTTTTAATAGTATTTTGCTATTATGAGAAATAATTTTTTTATTTTGTCCTATTATTGTGATGGAATATTTTTTCATACTATAATTCAAATTTTTTAAAATCATGTTCATGTATAGAAGAATCAATTTGACCGACTAAATAAGAACTAATTTCAGTTTCTTGTGGAGCGACTTGTACATTATCTGATGTTAACCAAGAATTAATCCATGGAATTGGATTGGATGATTGATTATGAAATATTGGTTTTAATCCTATTGATTTCATTCTAATATTAGTAATATATTCAATATATTGACATAAAATTTCTTTATTTAAACCTAACATAGATCCATTTTTAAATAAATACTCAGTCCAGTTTTTTTCTTGATTAGCTATTTTTAAAAATAGTTCCGATGATTCTATTGTTAATTCATCAGCAATATCAGCCATTCCTTCTTTGTTGTAATGGTTTTTTAATATATTAATTATATGTTGTGTTCCTGTGAGATGTAATGCTTCATCTCTTGCAATTAATCTTATAATTTTTGCATTCCCTTCCATTATTTCTCTTTCAGCAAAGGCAAAAGAACATGCAAAACTAACATAAAATCTTATAGCTTCTAGAGCATTAACGCTTACTAAACATAAATATAATTTTTTTTTTAAATCATATAAATTAATATTAATTTTTTTATTATTAATAATATGAATACCTTCGCCTAGTAAATTCCAATATTGAATCATTTTTATTAAATCATCATAATAATCAGAAATATCTTTTGCTCTTACACTAATATATTGATTATTAATAATATCATCAAATATTAATGATGGTTGTGTAACAATATTTCTAATGATATGTGTATAAGATCGAGAATGAATAGTTTCTGAAAAAGACCATGTTTCAATCCAAGTTTCTAATTCTGGGATAGAAATAATTGGTAAAAAAGCTATATTAGGGCTTCTTCCTTGAATAGAATCAAGTAATGTTTGATATTTTAAATTACTAATAAAAATATGTTTTTCATGATCTGGTAATTTTTGAAAATCAATTCTATCTTTTGATAAATCAATTTCTTCTGGTCTCCAAAAAAAAGATAGTTGTTTTTCAATTAATTTTTCAAAAATAAGATATTTTTGTTGATCATATCTAGAGATATTCACTGATTGACCAAAAAACATAGGTTCTTTTAATTGGTTGTTGTTGTGTTTAGAAAAAGTACTATATATCATTTTATTATCCTAATTAATATAAGAATATATAATTTTTATTAAAATATATTTTTTATTCATATTAATATACAATGTTCATATTATATATGACATGATCCACTAGCACAATTATCATCTTTCATAATATTGTTAGAATTGTCTATATGAAAATTATCTTGAGCTCCATCTCTTGTGTTTTGATAATATAGAGTTTTTAATCCTAGTTTATAAGCAGTTAACAAATCTTGTATAAGATTTTTCATAGGTATTTTATTGTGTAAAAATTTTTTTGGATCATAGTTAGTATTTGCAGATATTGATTGATCAATAAACTTTTGCATAATTCCTACTAGTTGAAGATATCCAGTATTATTTGGAAAATCCCATAATAATTCATATTTTGTTTTTAATTTATTAAATTCTGGAACGACTTGTTTTAACATACCATCTTTAGACGATTTTATACTAATATATCCTCTTGGTGGTTCAATGCCATTAGTTGCATTAGATATTTGTGAAGAAGTTTCAGAAGGCATTAATGCTGATAAAGTAGAATTACGTAATCCATATTTTTTAATTTTTTTTCTTAAATTATCCCAATTTAAATGTAATGGTTCATTACATATTGTATCAATTTCTTTTTTATATGTATCTATAGGTAAAATTCCTTTATAATAATTAGTTTGGTAAAATAAAGAACAGGATCCTTTTTCTTTAGCTAATTGACATGAAGCAAGTAATAAATAATATTGAAAAGCTTCAAAAGTTTGATGAGTTAATTTATTTGCACTTCCATCAGAATATTTAACATCATTTTTGGCTAGATAATAAGCAAAATTTATTACTCCTATTCCTAAAGATCTTCTATTGATAGCAGATTGTTCAGCAGCTAATATTGGATATTGTTGGTAATCTAAAACTGAATCTAAAGCTCTTACCATGAGATTAGACAATATTTCAATATCTTGAAGATTATCAATATTTCCTAAATTAATAGCTGATAATGTACATAATGCAATTTCTCCATTTTTATCATTAATATCATTAAGTGGTTTAGTTGGTAATGTTATTTCTAAACATAAATTAGATTGTTTAATTGGTGCCAATTTTGGGTTAAATGGACTATGTGTATTACAGTGATCAACGTTTTGTATATATATTCTCCCAGTAGATGTTCTTTCTTGTAAAATGATTGAAAATAAGTCAATGGCTTTGATTTGTTTTTTTCTTAATTTTGGATCAATTTCATATTGATGATATAATTTTTCAAATTTTTTTTGATTAGAAAAAAAAGAATCATATAGATCTAATACATCTGATGGACTAAACAATGTGATATTTTTACCTAAAATCATTCTTTGATACATTAATTTATTAATTTGTACTGTATAATCTAAATGTCTTACTCGGTTTTCTTCTATTCCTCGATTATTTTTAAGTACTAATAGATTTTCTATTTCTAAATGCCAAATAGGATAAAAAATAGTAGCAGCACCACCGCGCACACCACCTTGTGAACATGATTTTACTGCACTTTGAAAAAGTTTATAAAATGGAATACATCCAGTATGAAATGCTTCTCCTCCTCTAATAGGACTTCCTAAAGCACGTATTTGACCAGCATTAATACCAATTCCAGCTCTTTGAGATACATATTTAATAATAGAGCTAGTAGTAGCATTAATTGAATTTAAACTGTCTGAACATTCAATTAGAACACATGAACTAAATTGTCTAGTAGGTGTTCTTACTCCAGACATAATAGGAGTAGGTAGAGAAATTTTAAATGTAGAAATAGCATTATAAAATTGTTGAATATATTGCATTCTAGTTTTACTAGGGTACTTAGAAAACAAACATGCAGAAATTAAAATATAAAGAAATTGAGCACTTTCATATATTTTTCCAGTAATTCTGTTTTGTATTAAATATTTACCCTCTAATTGTTTTACTGCTGCATAGGAAAAATTCATATCTCTCCAATGATCTATAAAGGAATTCATAATAGAATATTCAGATTTGTTGTAAGATGATAATAATTGTTGATCATAAATTCCTAATTTGACCATTTTTGTCACATGAGTATATAATTTTGGCGGTTCAAATTGATTATATGCTTTTTTTCTTAAATGAAATATAGCTAATCTAGCAGCCATATATTGATAATCTGGACAATTTTGAGATATTAGATCTGCTGCTGCTTTTATAATTGTTTCATGGATATTGATTGTACTAATTCCGTCATAGAACTGTATTCTTGATTTTATTTCTACTTGAGACACTGATACATTTTTTAATCCTGCAGCAGCCCAATTTAAAACTTTATGAATTTTTTCTAAATTAATCAGTTCTTTTTTGTTATTCCTTTTTGTAACAAATAAAGTTTTTTCCATATAGTTAATTCCTATTTATATGATAATTGAATTTCTATTAAAAAGACATTCACATTATTTTTTATTTGATAAAAAATATTAGTGTATTTTTTAAATTGATTATTAATTTTTAATTTGATTAAAAATTATCATATTATGATTTTATAATTAAAAGATTTTTTATTAAAAAGATTATAAAAATTAATATTTTGAAATTAAATTATATATAGTTATATATAATATTTTTTAAAAAATAATAATACTATCATTCAAAATATTATTTATGAATCAAATGATATTGATAGATGTATTATATTTAATTAGTTTAATTATATTAATTAAAAATTGGATATTTTTATTTTTTATGATATTAATATTTTTTATAAAAAATTTTCTTTAACTCTTTGTAAAGCTACAACTTTTTCTTTCATTGATGTTCTTATTAAAATTACACCTTGGGTATTTCTGCCTAATATTCCAATTTCGGATACTCTGATACGTACTAATTTACCTGCATTGGTTATCATCATAATTTGATCTTGTTCTATTACTTGAATTGCTGCGATAACTTTTCCATTTTTTGGTGTAACTTTTATTGCTATTATTCCACGTGTAGCACGAGATTTGATAGAAAATTCAGAAATATTAGTTCTTTTCCCATAACCTTTATTTGTAACAATTAGAATATCATTATTATTTCTTGGAACGATTAATGATACCACTTTATCTTCTTTATTAATTTTTATGCCTTTAACACCGGATGCATTTCTTCCCATTGTTCTTACTGATTTTTCGTAAAATTGAACCGCTTTTCCAGAAGCGGTAAACAGCATAATATTATCATGTCCATTAGTTAAAGCAATACCAATTAATTCGTCATTCGATTTTAAATTAATTGCGATTATACCTTTACTTCTCGGTTTTTTAAATTCTTTTAAACAAGTTTTTTTAACGATACCACAAGCAGTTACCATTAAAATATTAATAATATTATTTTTATATTTATGTATAGGTAAAATTGCTGTAATACGTTCATGAGGTCTTAATGGGAGTAAATTAACGATTGGTCTACCTCTAGCATGTCTGCTAGATTCAGGTAATTGATATACTTTTAATTGGTAAAGAATACCTTTACTTGAAAAACATAGAATTGTATCATGTGTATTAGTTACTAATAGTATTTCAATAAAATCTTTTTCTTTAGTTTTGGCAGCTGTTTTTCCTTTCCCTCCTCTTTTTTGAGCTTCATAATCAGATAGTGGTTGATATTTGACATATCCTGTATGAGATAAAGTAATTACCACATCTTCTTTGTTTATCATATCTTCTATATTGATATCGGTTATATTTGTTTTAATTTCTGTTTTTCTTTGATCTCCAAAGTTATTTTTAATAATTATAAGTTCTTCTCTAATAATCTTCATCATATAATTATTATTATCTAAAATTTTTTCTAAATTATGTATTTTTTTAATTAAAAGATTTTGTTCTTCAAATATTTTTTTATGTTCTAAATTTGTTAATTTATTTAAACGTAGTTCAAGTATAGATTGTATTTGTTGTTCAGTAAAAAAGTAATATGCATGATTTACTGTTCTTTTTTTAAATAATTCTTTATTATTTGATGGTTTATCGTTTAAAGGATAGCGAATATTATTTTTTATTATCCATGATCTTGATAAAAATTTTTCTTTAGCTTCTTTAGTATTATTAGAGGATTGAATTAATTGAATAATTTGATCAATGTTATTTAGTGCAATTATTAATCCTTGTAGAATATGAGTTCTTTCTTTAAATTTTTTTAATTCGAATATACTACGACGAGTGACTATTTCTTGGCGATGATTAATAAAATATTTAATAATTTTCATTAAAGATAATGTTTTGGGTTGACCATGACAAAGTGCTACCATGTTAATACCAAAAGATATTTGCATTGGGCTTAATGAATATAATTGATTTAAAATTATTTCAACAATAGATTCTTTTTTAATTTCTATAACAATTCTCATACCTTCTTTGTCAGATTCATCTCTTAAAGCTGTAATACCTTCAATTCTTTTATCTTTAATTAATTCTGAAATTTTTTCAATTAATCTTGATTTATTTACTTGATAGGGTATTTCATATACTACAATAGAAACTTTTTTTGTTTTTTGATGAGTTTCTATTTTATGTCTAGCTCGAATAAAAATTTTACCTTTTCCTGTTTGATAGGCTTCTTCAATTCCAGTTCGACCATTAATAATACCTGCAGTAGGAAAATCTGGTCCAGGAATATATTTTAGTAATTGTTTTAATGTGATATGATTATTATCAATATATGCAATGCATCCTGAAATAACTTCATTTAAATTATGAGGTGGTATATTAGTTGCCATCCCAACAGCAATTCCTGAAGATCCGTTAATTAAAATATTTGGTATTTTTGTAGGTAGTACATTAGGTATATATTCTGTTTCATCATAATTAGGTATAAAATTTACAGTATTTTTTTCAAGATCGTTAAGTAATTCATGGGATATTTTTGACATACGTATTTCAGTATATCGCATAGCCGCAGCAGTATCTCCATCTACTGAACCAAAATTCCCTTGTCCATCTATAAGTACGTATCTTAAAGAAAATGATTGTGCCATTCTTACAATTGCATCATATACAGCAGAGTCTCCATGAGGATGGTATTTTCCAATTACATCTCCAACAATTCTAGCTGATTTTTTGTATGGTTTATTCCATATATTGTTTAGAATATGCATAGCAAAAAGAATTCTACGATGAACTGGTTTTAAACCGTCTCTAACATCAGGTAAAGCTCTTCCAATTATAACAGACATAGCATAATCTAAATAAGATTTTTTTAATTCTTTTTCGATATTGACCTTTAAAATTTCATTTGATAGGTCTTTCATAGAGTTATAATCTCTTGTTATTTAATTCTTAAAATAAAATATGTTTATTGATAAAAGATCAATATTTTATTTTAAGAATATTGATCGTTAATAATATTTTTATTATTAATTTTTATGTAAACATTTTTATTCATTTATTGGGATTAATTTTATCACATTGCTGTCAAATTTTTCAAGATTAGATAAAAAAGTTATGAAAATATTAATTTATTGATATTTTATTTTTGATTTAATACATATAAATTTTTTGATAAAATTTATATGTATTATTGGTTAATTATTTTATAAATTAGTTTTATTGATTTTTGTTGTGTTTAATATTAAAAATTTATTATTAAAATATTTTATTTATTTTAAATTTTGATATAAATAAAAACTCAATTATTATTGAGTATAGATTTAATATGTATATAATGACATATATCATGATTAGTAATAGTTGAAAAAATTAAAATATTATTTTAATGATTATTTAATTTTTAAATACAATTAATGTAAAAATAAAAATTAATTTTTTAAAAAATTATTTTTTGCTACAATAATATAGTTTTTAATCCTTTTTAGGAATTATTATGAAAAATGAAGAAAAACAATTAATAGAAAATTTATTTCATAAATTGAGCAAAGTAGAACAAAAATCAGATTTAAGAAATAGATCTGCTGAACAATTAATTCATTCTTTTATTAAAAATCAATCTAATGCTCCATATTATATGACTCAAACAATTTTAGTACAAGATACGGTGTTAAAAAAATTAAATAAACGTATTATTGAATTAGAGCAAAAAATATCTGAATATGAAAATGAATTAAGTCAAAAATCAAAAAATACTGGTTTTTTATCTAATATATTTAAAAAAAATTATGATTCAACTACTAAAAACGCATCATATCATCGTGAAGATGATGGTTCTGTTCGATCATCTAATCGTTCTGTTTTACCTTCTAGTTCTAGTGCTTCTAATACTGGTCCCGGTTTATCTTCTATTGGTAATAGTTTTTTAGGTAATGCTTTACAAACAGCTGTAGGGGTTGCAGGTGGTATGGTAGTTGGAAATATGTTAATGAATTTTTTTAAACATGAGAAACCAGAAGAAGAAATATTAACTTCATCTAACGATTCATTAATTGATCATACTGATTATGAAGAGTTTGATATATTAAACAATAATCCTTATAATGTTGTTAGCCAAGATCAAAATTTTTTATCTGATAATAATGATTTTTTTGATTCTAATGATATTCATCATATAGAATCAGACGATTATTATGAAGATAATAATGATGATGATCTTATATAATTTATAGTATATATAATTATTTAATTTATAGAATATATAATTATTTAATTTATAGAATATATAATTATTTGTGCATATTATTTTTAATTATAATTGTTTAAAAACAATTATAATTAAAAATAATATGCACAAATAATTATATATTCTATAAATTAAATAATTATATATTCTATAAATATTTTTTTAAATATAAAGATATTCCTTTTTGACTAGTTTCTATTCCAGGTTCTCCTTTTTCCCAATTAGCAGGGCACACTTCTCCATTTTTTTCGTGAAATTTAACAGCATCAATAATTCTTAATATTTCTTTTATATTTCTTCCAATTGGTAAATCATTAATAGATTGATGTCTAATAATCCAATTTTTATCAATGAAAAAAGTAGCTCTCAGTGCTACACCTAAATCAGGATGTTCAACTCCATATAATTTTTGTATGTCTCTTTTTATATCAGAAATCATAGTGAATTGCATGGGACCTATTCCACCTTTTTGAATATTAGTATTTCTCCATTTTTCATGAGAAAATACTGAATCTATAGAAACTCCAATTAATGTTACTTGTCTTTTTTGAAATTCTGAATATAAAGCATTAAATTCTATTAATTCGGTAGGACAAACAAAAGTAAAATCTAATGGCCAAAAAAATAATACGCATCCTTGATGAGATGAATTTTGTTTTTTAAAATTGTAATTTTGAATAATACTTCCATCATTTAAAATTGCAGGTGCAGTAAAATCAGGAGATAATTTACTAACTAAAATCATATTTGTTCCTTAATGGATAGCAATAATATTTATTTCTATAATATATAATTAGATATCAATCTATACAGTATAATAAATGCTGTTTATTAAATTTGAAAAATATATTTTTAATATTTATTTTGATTATATTGTGAATATAATTATTATTATCATATAATTGTACTATAAAAATAATGTTTTTATATATTTAATATATTTAATTTAGAGTGTATACAATGCTTAAAATTAATAATATGACTTGGCAAGATTTATTTTTGAAAACAAAAAATTGGATAAAATTATTACATATAATTCAAAAAAAAAGAAAACATAAAATTATTTACCCTATAGATTCAAAAATATTTCAAGCATTTTTTTTAACTCCTTTTAATTTACTAAAAGTAGTTATTTTAGGTCAAGATCCTTATTGTCAATTCAATCAAGCAAATGGTTTGGCTTTTTCGGTTAATAAAGGTGTAAAAATACCTCCTTCTTTGATTAATATATATCAAGAATTAAAAAATGATTTAAAACAATCAAACATTGCTCAACATGGTTGTTTAGATTATTGGGCTAAACAAGGTGTGTTTTTATTAAATACTATTTTAACTGTAGAACATGGTAAACCTGGGTCTCATATTGATTTAGGATGGAAATATTTTACAAATCAAGTTATTCGTTTTATTGATCAAAATCATATTGGTATTGTTTTTTTATTATGGGGTAATCAAGCTATTAGTACAAGAAATATTATTTGTTCAGGTCGAAATTATATTTTAACTGCTTCTCATCCATCACCATTATCGGTGTATCGTAGTTTTTTTGGATGTCGACATTTTTCAAAAACTAATAAAATATTAGTCAAAAATAAAATAAAACCAATTGATTGGTTATTAAATTAATTTTTTAAATAGATTTTTAATAATTAATATTATAAATTTAAATATAATATTATTATATAATATATTTAACAATTACAAAATATTTAATATTTTTAACATAAAAAGACATAATTGTTATTTTTATTTATTTTTTTTTTATTCTAATGTTACAATGGCTTTTCTTAATATTTCTTTTTGAAAAATATATCCAATTTTTTCAATAGATTTAATGTATTGAGTATCATTTACATTATTTTCTGTATTTAATATTGTTTGATGTAATTTGGGATTAAATATTTTTTTTTGACAACCTTCTTGTTGTAAGCCATATTTGTTCAATGTATCTAATAAACATTTTAAAGTTAAAATTAATCCTTGATGAATAGTATTATTTTGAAATTCTTTATTTGTATTTAATTGTATAATATTTTGCATATCATCAATGATAGGTATTATTTTTTTGATAAATTTTTTATTTTCATTTAGTTTTAGTTGATTAATATTATTAATTGATTGTTTTCTAATGTTTTCTATTGTAGCTTGTGTTCTTAATTTAGTATCATGAATTTTTTTTTCAAATTTTATAATCTCTTTTTTTAAATTATTTTTTTGTTCTTTTTGAGTAATCAATATCGTTTGTTCTTTTTTTATTGTTTGTTCATCAATATTAGAACAAGAATGTTCATTAATTTTTTCTTTGTTCATATTCATAATAGTTCCTATATTTTTATTTATTTATTATGGGGTTTAGAAGAATTTTTTCAAGAATATTTTTATAATTTTATATATATTTTTATTGAGACAAGTTGTTTAAAATGAAAAAAAAATTCTATTGTATAGGTATTATAGGAAGACCACGAGACAATCGTGCATTCATAATACATAAAAAATTATATTATTGGTTATTAGATCAAGGATATAAAGTAATTATTGAAGATAAAATATCTAATGAATTAACACTAAAAAATTCTCAGATAGCTACATTAACAGAAATTGGTAAATTGTGTAATTTAGCAATAGTAGTAGGTGGTGATGGAAATATGCTAGGAGCTGCACGTATATTGTCTTGTTATCCTATTAAAATTATTGGTATTAATAAAGGAAACTTAGGTTTTTTAACAGATTTAAATTTTAATACTGTATTTCAAGAATTATCTGAAATTTTATCAGGTTCATATATTCTAGAAGATAGATTTATATTAGAAACGATAGTATTAAGTAAATTTTCTCATTCTCAAACAAGTACTGCTGTTAATGAAGTTGTTATACATTCTGAAAAAGTAGCTCATATGATAGAATTTGAAGTTTATATTGATGAAAAATTAGCTTTTTCTCAACGTTCAGATGGGTTGATTATTTCTACTCCAACAGGATCTACAGGATATTCTTTATCAGCAGGAGGTCCTATTCTTTCCACATCATTAGATGCTATTGTATTAGTTCCAATGTTTCCACATACTTTATCAGCACGTCCTTTAGTCATCAGTAATAGTAGTGTGATCTTATTAAAGTTTTTAAATATGCAGAATAGATTAAAAGTAAGTTGTGATAGTCAAATTGTATTATCAGTAGATTTACAAGATATGGTTTTGATTCGTCGAAGTGCTAATTATGTTCGTTTTATTCATTCTAAAAAATATAATTATTTTGATATGTTAAGTAAAAAATTAAATTGGTTTAAAAAAGGTTGAATAATAAATTTTTATTGATCTATATATTTATATGATTATTAAAAGATACTGTTATTTATTGTTTGATAATTTTATTCAAAAATTTTAATTTGATTAATTTTAAAATTTATTTTTATTAAAATTAATATTTTTGAATAAAATTATTTTTAGTATTAAGAAAATATTTTAATATTACATAAAATATTATAAAAATGATTTATAGATAATGGTGGAGCTGGCGGGATTCGAACCCGCGTCCAAAAATTCTTATAACTTTAGTACTACATGCTTATTCTGTATAAATATTTATATTCATTTTTTTTTGTACAGACACATTAAAAAAAATATAACTTAAAAAATATTTTAGTATAATAGCTTATAAGTATCACTAATAATACGATCTCTTGATTAATGACCTTCTTTTTTTCTAATATTAAGAGAAAAATTTAGAAAAGAAGGGCTTTTACAGTTTATTAAGCTGCTAAAGCGTAGTTTTCTTGTTTTTCAGATATTTTATTTTCGGTTTTTAGCGAGGCAACCGATCCTCGGCATGCACTTAGGTTTTCAGATTTTTTGTCAAATCCATAATCAGCCCCTAATCTTTATATTAATTTGATGTTTTATAATAAATTTTTTTTAAAAAATATTCTAACATTTTTTTTTTTTTTTTTCTACAAATAAATTATATTATACATAATATAATTTATTATTATTTTAAACAGGTAATAAGATATATATATATGATATTAAAATTATTTGTAATTTTATTAATTTACTAATATTATTGATTTTAAATAAATTATATTTTATTATTTTTTTAAATATTATCCATGAGAAAAATATATGAATATTAATGAAAAAATTAAAGAACAAATAAATAACCATCCTATTTTGTTATATATGAAAGGTTCTCCTAAATCACCTAGTTGTGGTTTTTCTGCTCAAGCAGTACAAGTCCTTTCTTCTTTTGATAAACGGTTTGCTTATATTGATGTTTTAGATAACCCTGATATTCGAAAAGAATTACCAAAATATGCTAATTGGCCTACTTTCCCTCAATTATGGATTAATGGTGAATTAATAGGTGGTTGTAATATCATATTAGAATTATTTAATAATGGTGAATTAAAAAAAATGATAGATCAAATAGAAATAAAATAATTTTTTATTTTTTTAATTATATTTTTATAGATATGAAATATATATTTAATATGTATAATGATTTTTGGTATTAATTTAATATTTTTTTATAAATAATTTTTATTAATATTTCTATATTTATATTATTGTTTTTAAATATGATTTATATTACATTTTTGTATTTATGGGTATTAGGTTGCACCGGCCAACCACCTAATGTTTTCCATTTATTAACTAATTCACAAAATAAATTAGCCGTTTGTAAAGTATCATAAAGAGCTGAGTGGGCTTGGTTGATATCAAACACCAATCCTACTGCTTTGCAAGCTTTTGCTAAGACTGTTTGACCTACCACTAATCCACTTAAAGATGCAGTATCAAAAGTCACAAAAGGATGAAATGGATGATTTTTAATACCTACTCTATTTATAGCTGCCATAATAAAGTTATAATCAAACATTGCATTATGTGCTACTATAATTGCTTTTTTACATTTTTTTTCTTCTATTCCTTGATGAACTAAATCGCATATTTTTCTTATTGCTTCTTTTTCACTAATAGCTAATCTTAATGGATTAAAAGGATCAATTTTATTAAATGCTAAAGCTTCAGGATTTATAAAAGATCCTTGGAATGGTATAATATGAAAATGTAATAAAGATTCTTTTTTTATCCATCCTTTTTCATCCATATTTAAAGTAATAGCAGCAATTTCTAGTATTGCGTCTTTTTGAGAATCAAATCCAGCAGTTTCCACATCAATTACTACTGGATAAAAATTTCTAAATCGATTTTTTAGACTATTCATTTTTTGATTAATTAACATTATATGCTCTATATTTTTATATATTTTTATAGTAATTATATGTTTAATTTTTTGTTTTTAGTTTTTGAAAATTAACATAATGTAAAAAAAATAACAATATATATATAATAAAATATTTTTTTTAAATTTTTATATTATATAGATTAAGTTGAGAAAAAATATTTTATTTTGATAATTTATTATTATATTTTATATGTAGATAAATTATTTTGTATCTTAATTTCAAGATAATTATATGATACATTTTGTTTTTAATATGATATAATTATTTTAAAAATAAGGCTTTTTATTTTAATCAAATTAGATTTTTATAAAATATTAAATATATCAATTAAATTTAGGATTTAATCATGAGTTACAGTTTACCTGTATTACCATATAAATATGATTACTTAGAACCATATTTTGATGCTTTAACCATGAACATACATTATAATAAACACCATCAAAATTATATTAATAATACTAATAATATATTAGAATCTATGAATTTTCCTAATATTAAAGCTGAAATATTAATTAAAAAATTAGATGACATTCCATTAGTTAGTCAAAATAATTTACGTAATAATCTTGGTGGACATGTTAATCATTGTTTATTTTGGAATGGATTGAAAATTGGTACTGTATTAAAAGGTAATTTAAAAGAAAAGTTAATCAGTACATTTAATAATATTCAACAATTTCAAAGTGAATTTGAAAAGATAGCTTTATCAAGGTTTGGTTCAGGATGGATTTGGTTAGTTTATCATGATAATTGTTTAAAAATCATTTCTACAGCTAATCAAGATAATCCATTGATGGGGGAATCTTTAACTGGAGTATCAGGTGATCCTATTATTTGTTTAGATTTATGGGAACATTCTTATTATTTACAATATCAGAATAGACGTTTAGAATATGTACAGGCTTTTTGGAACGTAGTTAATTGGGATGAAGCATCTAGACGCTACAATGAATGTTTATAATATATAATAATAATTGAATATATATTTTATTAATTGAAGGTTTTTTGAAAAAAATAAAAATGATAGTTGGATTAGCTAATCCAAATAATTTATATTGCAAAACACGTCATAATATTGGATCTGTTTATATTTATTTATTAGCTAATCATTACAAATTAAAATTAAAAGAAGAAAAAAAATTTTTTGGATATACTGAAAATATTTATTTAAATAATGAAATAGTACGATTATTAGTACCTAATATATTTATGAATATTAATGGTAAATCCGTTTTTTTAATGTCATCTTTTTATAATATTAATCTCGATCAAATTTTAATTATACATGATGATCTTGACTTAATTCCAGGAGTTATAAAAATAAAATATGGTTTTGGAACTAATGGTCATAAAGGATTGAAAAATATTATTTCTTATTTTAAGAATGGTGTTAGTTTTTATCGAATAAGAATTGGCATTGGTCGTCCCAATCAATTAGGTGAAATACCGAATTATGTTTTATCTATTCCAAACAAATATGAATTAAATTTAATTTATCAATCAATGAAAAAAACTATTTTTTTTATTGAAAATTTTATTCGAGAACCAAATTTAAAAAATTTTAGTAATTGATTTAATTATTATTTAAATTTAAATAAATACATAAATATTTACTTATAAAAATAATTTACTTATAAAAACATATGATATTGTTATTTTGATATATTATTTAGGTTGATAAAATATATGCATTTTAAGTGTGGAATTATAGGTTTGCCCAATGTAGGAAAATCTACTTTATTTAATGCATTAACTGCTACAAAAATTTTAGTTGCAAATTATCCTTTTTCTACTATAAAACCTAATATAAGTACAGTCCCAATATTAGATCAAAGATTAAATGATATTGCAAAAATTGTTTTACCTAAAAAAATTATAACTAATTTTATAGAATTAGTTGATATTGCTGGTTTAGTAAAAGGAGCTTCAAAAGGAGAAGGTTTAGGTAATAAATTTTTAAATAATATTAAAGATACTGATGCGATCATACATGTTGTTCGTTGTTTTCAAAATCATTCTATTACACATGTTTATGGTAAAGTGGATCCGATTAAAGATATCGAAATTATTAATTTAGAATTAATTTTATCAGATATAGATATTTGTGAAAAATTTATTTTAAGAATTAAAAAAAAAAATAAGCTTGAAAATAAAGAATTTAATATAGAATTAAATATAGTCAATCGTTGTCTAGATCATTTAAAAAAATTTAAAATGTTAAGATTATTAAAATTAACTGTAGAAGAAAAGAAAAGTATTTCTCATTTACGTTTATTAACATTTAAACCAATGATGTATGTAGCAAATATCAGTGAAAAAAAATATGATCATGATTTACTCAAAAATGTTTTACAATTTGCAAAACAAGAAAATTCAATAGTTATTCCAATATTTTTATTACAAGTATCAGAAGAATCAAAAAAAATTAAACATAAAATTATGAATAATAATGATCATTTTAATTTTTTTAGTTCTAATTCTATTTTATCAGAAATTATTTCTTTAGGTTATAAATTATTAAATTTAAGAACATTTTTTACTGCAGGAGTTAAAGAAGTACGGGCATGGACAATGTCACAAGGTAGTACTGCTAAAGAAGCAGGAAGAGTAATTCATAGTGATTTTTATCATGGATTTATTCGTGTCAAAGTTATCAAGTATGAAGATTTTATTTTTTACAAAGGTGAATTAGGAGTTAAATTAGCTGGTAAAATACGCACTGAAGGTAAAAAATATATTGTACAAGATGGAGATATATTAAATTTTTTATTTAATTTATAAATTTATAACGAAATTTATATTTGATAGTTTTGATAGAGAGGATGAATTGTTTTTTCCTCTCTATTTTAATTTGACAGATTTATTTTTTTAATAAAAATTGACGTAATTTATTGAAATCAGGTTTCATTTTATGAGATAATAAAGGTAAATGGTTTCTTTCTTCAAGAGTTTTAGGTAAAATAATTATTTTTTTTAAAATATTTTCTACTGATTGTTTAAACTTAGCAGGATGTGCAGTTCCTAAAAATAAACCAAACTCGTCTTTTTGAACACTTTTTTTTAATAATCTGTAAGCTACAGCAGCATGAGGTTCAGAAATATAACCTAAATGATCTAGTTTTTTTAAAGTTTTTATGGTTTCATTATCTGAAACTCTACCAAATCCTAAATCTTTTAAATTCCAATTATTAATTTTAAATAATTCTTCTACACGAGGCCAGTTATTTGGTTGACTAATATCCATTGCATTAGATAATGTTGAAATTGTATTATTTGGACTCCATTGACCTGTTTCAAGAAATCTAGGAACAGTATCATTGGCATTAGTAGCAGCTATAAAAGATTCTATTGGTAAACCGATAGATTTCGCTAATAATCCAGCAGTTAAATTACCGAAATTACCGCATGGTACTGCGATAATTATTTTTTTTTGTTGTTGAGTAGAGATAAGTGAAAAAGCTTCAAAATAATAACAAATTTGAGCAAGTAATCTGCTAATATTAATAGAATTAGCTGAATTTAATCCTATTTCTATTTTTAGTTCTTGATCATTAAATGCTTGTTTTACAAGTTTTTGACATTCGTCAAAACTACCATTAACAGCAATAGTTGTAATATTTTTACCTAATGTACAAAATAATTTTTCTTGGTATTCACTAATTTTTCCTTGAGGATACAAGATTATTACTCTCACGTTTTTCATCTTATAAAATGCATGAGCTACAGCAGCACCTGTATCTCCAGATGTTGCAGTTAATATAGTCATAACTTCGTTTTGATGATTTAAATAAGATAGAATTTGAGCCATAAAACGTGCTCCAAAATCTTTGAATGCTAATGTAGGACCGTGAAATAATTCAAAACAAGCTATATTTTCTTCTACATATACTATTTTTGGAATAGAACAAGAAAAAGCATTTTTTACAGATTGATATAATTTTTGTTCTTGAATTTCATCTCCAATAAACATTGATAGTATTTTACTACTTCGCTCAATAAAGTTCATATCTAGAATTTTTAAAAGTGTTTTTGAACTTATTTTAGGTATTTGATTAGGGAAAAATAATCCTTGTTTGTTACCTAATCCTAATTTAATTGCTTGCGCAAAATTTACTTGTTCTTGATGATCTTTTAAGTTATATAATTTCATATTTTATCCTATTTTTCTTGTTCCTTTTAAATCTAATTGACAAATATGTACAAAACCATTTTGATTTTTTAAATAATTTTTGCTTAAATAATTTGATATATCTTCAGCTATTTCTAGATTGTCACTAATAGAAAATAAACTAGGACCTGATCCAGAAATACCACAAGCCATAGCACCAATTTTAATTATTTTATTTTTAATTGATAAAAAATTTGGTAATAATTTTATTCTATATGGTTCTGCTATAATATCTTGCATAGATTGAGCTGCTAATTTTTGTTGATTAGTATAAAGAGCATGAATGAAGATTGCTAAATTACGACTATGTTGTATGCAAGTTTCTCTTTGATATTGCATAGGTAAAATAGATCTTGCTTCAGAGGTTGATATATTGATTCCAGGCCAAGCAATAATCCAATACCAATTTTTAAAATATGGTAGTTGTTGACTGATAATTTTTTTACCTTGTAGAATTAATTGCAAACCACCTAAATAACATGGTGAAACATTATCATAATGAACTCCACCAGATAATTTTCCTTCTAATTGACCCATCATTTTTAATAATTCTATTTTTTTGATAGGTTCAGAACAAAATGTATTTAAAGCAACTAATGTAGAAACAATTGAACAAGCACTAGATCCTAAACCAGATCCAATTGGCATATTTTTTTCTAATTTTATAGAAACAGGAATATTTTTTTTTATTTTTTTGCAGAATTTCAACCAACAATGCCAAACAATATTATTTTTTATATCTAAAGGAAGTTGGTGTTCAAATTTTCCTTGATTAATTAAATTAAATTCTTTTGATTTTGTAATGGTAATCACATCACCTAATAAAGTGTTTTTGATAGGTTTTATCGCTACACCTAAAACATCAAATCCAACACCAACATTTCCAATAGAAGCAGGTGAATAAATTTTTATCATTATACTAATTCCTAATATTTATTATAATGTACGAAGTAAGTCAGAAAATACTCCAGCAGCTGTAACATTATTTCCTGCTCCATATCCTCGTAATACTAATGGCATAGGTTGGTAATATTGGCTATAAAATGCTAATGCATTTTCTCCATTTTTAATTTTATATAATGGATCATTTTCATCAATTTCTTCAATTCTTACTTGACATTCTCCGGAGAGATCGATAATTCCGACATATCTTAAAACTTTTCCAAATTTTTTAGCTTGGTTAAATTTTTTATAAAATAAATTATCTAATTTTTTTAGTTCAACCATAAATTGATTAATATCTGATATTGCATCAAAATATTTTGGTAAAATTGATTCTATTTTGATATCATTTAGTTCTATTTTGTATCCGACTTCTCTGGCTAAAATTAATAATTTTCTAGCAACATCTATTCCTGATAAATCATCGCGAGGATCTGGTTCGGTAAAACCAAGTTTTTTTGCTTTAATTGTAGCATTGGAAAAACTAGTATTATTATCTAGTTCTCCAAAAATAAAAGATAGAGAACCAGATAGTACACCACGAAAATGTAGAAATTTATCTCCAGTACTGATTAATTTTTGTAAATTTTCAATTATAGGTAATCCAGCTCCAACATTTGTTTCATATAAAAATTTTTTTTGAAAAACAAAGGCTGTCTTTCTTATTGTTTGATAATATTCGTAACTTTGAGTATTAGCTTTTTTATTTGAAGTTACAACATGAAATCCAGAAGAAAGAAATTCTATATATTGATCTGCAATAATTTGACTTGAAGTGCAATCAATGATAATAGGATGTTGTATATAATTGTTTTTTAATATTTTTTTGATTTCTTGAAAATCAAATAGAAGATTAGATTTGTAAAAATTGTTTTCCCATGCATTCAAATCAATACCTTGTAAATTTAATAGCAATTTTTTTGAATTAGCAATACCACAAATTTTGATTTGAATTTTTTTTCTTTTTAAATAATTTATTTGTTTTTTTAATTGTGATAATAGAACTTTTCCTACACCTCCTATTCCTAAAAGAAAAATTTCCATAACTTGGTTATCATTAAATATTTTTTCATGAATAGCTTTAATGCTATGCATAGTATATTTTTCATTTATTACTATAGATATAGTATGATCGGATGATCCTTGAGCTATTGCGAGAATTTTTACTTGATGATGATTCAAAACAGAGAAAATTTTAGAAAATATATTAGATTGAAGTTTTATTTTTTTTCCAATAATAGATATTATTGATAATTTTTTAATAATTTTTATAGGAGAAACTAAATTATTTTTTATTTCTAATTGAAATTCGTTTTTTAATATATATATAGTTTTTGATAATTGTTTTTCTAAAATACAAAAATTAAGATTAGATTCAGAAGAAGATTGTGTGAGTAACATGATCCATATTTTATGTTTTTCAATGGATGATAAAATTCTGTTTGTTACTTTTGGTATATTTTTTATTTCTAAACTAGAAATATTTAACATAATTACATCATTTAAATGTGTAATTCCTGTAATTGATGCAGGTATTGAATCAATTTTTTCAATTAAATTGTTTGTATTACTAATTAATGTTCCTTCTCCTTTAGGGTTATTAGTATTTTTAATTATGCATGGTATATTAAATTTCATAATGGGAAAAATAGTTTTTGGATGTAAAACTTTTGCACCAAAATAAGACAATTCCATAGATTCTTGATAAGAAATTTTTTTGATTAAACAAGCATTTAATACTATTCGAGGATCACATGTGTAAATACCATCTACATCTGTCCAAATTTCTAATTTTCTTGCTTTTAAACATGCAGCTAGTATAGCAGCTGAATAATCAGATCCATTTCTACCAAGTACAACTAATTCTTTTTTTTTGTTACCTGCAATAAACCCAGGCATTAAAATAATGTTTGTTTTAGGAATTTTGATAGATTCTATATTAATAGATGATTGTTCAATGTCTACGATAGAATCTAATTTATCTCCTGTGGATAATAGTTTTTTAATTGGATTAATTATTGTAACAGCATAATTTTTTTCTGTTAAAATAGCTTCCATAATAGCTATTGATAAAATTTCACCACGGGAGACTATAAAAGCATAAATATTTTTTGGACATGTTTTTAAAATTTGCACACTATATATAATTTTTTTTAATTGAATTAATTGATCATTGATTAATTGTATTATTGGTTGATATAAAAATTTTGGTTTTTTTTGATAAATATCATTGACGATATTATTAAAAATATATTTTATTTCTTGAATATTATTTGATATTTCATCATTATTAATTTTATGGTTGGTCATTTTTACTAAATAATTAGTTATTTTAGAAGGTGCTGATAGAACAATTGCTAACTGTTCCTTTTTGATATCATTGGTAATTATATCCGATACATGTAAAAATTTATCGGCATTTTTTAATGATGTTCCACCAAATTTTAATACTTTCATAATTTAAATTCTCTGAATTAATGATAAATAGTTTTTTTGTTTTTTTTTATATTTTTTAATAATTTTATGATGATTTTATATATATAATAATTATAAAAATAATTATTATTAATTTTTTAAGATAAAAATCGATTATTGATTTTATAGAATTTGTTAATAGATTATTTAAATGATAATCAATTTTTTATTAATTGATTAGGATTGTTGAAATTTTTTATTTTTTAAATTAAAAATTTTAACATATATTTATTTTTTTTACTTAATTTTCACTATTTTTTTATAAAAATATTTGTGTAAATTTTTATTTTTCTAATTATTATATGGTAATTTTTATATTTTTATATTTATTTAATAATTTTTATTCTATTCATGATTGTTTGGATTATTTTAATATATGAAATATTTTTATGAATAAATAAAAAAATTTATTAATTTATTTAATATATTTTTTATCTATATAAAAATAATATTTATTTATATGTTTTTAAAAAATTTCATATTGATATGATCTATAAAAATTTCTATATTAACTTTGTTTGAATAATAAAAATCAAGTAAAATATATATATATTTATTACTATATAATTATTTACTAATATTTATGAAACATAAAATTAAAGTAATTATTCCTGAATTGATGTTACATGCAAGAATAAATGAACTTGGAAAACAAATTACTAAAAATTATAAAAATAGTAATAGTAAAATTTTATTAATTGGATTATTACGTGGATCATTTATTTTTCTTGCTGATTTATGCAGAGCTATTAAAATTACACATGAAGTAGATTTTATGACAATATCTAGTTATGGAATTGATATTGTATCTTGTAAAGATGTAAAAATTTTAAAAGATTTAGATGAAAGTATTTACAATAAACATGTTTTAGTAGTAGAAGATATTATAGATTCAGGTTTAACTGTAAAAAAAGTATTAAATATTTTGCAAGTTAGAGAACCTAAATCCTTATCAGTTTGTACTTTGTTAGATAAACCACAATGTCGTGAAGTGACTATTGCTGCTGATTATGTAGGTTTTTCTATTCCTGATGGATTTATGGTTGGTTATGGTATAGATTATGCTCAAAGATATCGTCATTTACCTTATATTGGAAAAGTTGTTTTTTTGTAAAATAGATGAAATTTTATTTAATCATTTAAAATTTAAATTATTTTACATATAAAAATATATTTTTATTTTTATTATATATTTAATATTTTTATTAAAATTGATATAATTATCTTTTTTATTTAATATTGAATATATTATTATTTTGATTTTTGAATTATCAATGAATTTTTATTTTGATCTATTTTGATAATAAATTAAATATGATTAATTTTAAAAATATTTTTATAGTAATTTTGTAAGATTTTATAAAAAATATATAATAATTTTTATTCATTAATATTTTTATTTATATACATTATTTATGGAATATCAAGGACAAATGAATATAAAATAATTAATTAATTTTTATTTAGATTGATTAATTAAATATTGAAAAATTTTATATAATTGCATATTTTTTTCTGTTTCTGCTCTCAATAATAGTAATTGACAGGATTGATGAAATATTTTTTTATTCGGTAATTTAACATTTATATCATTGAATATTTTTTCTATGTAAAATTGTGATTTCCATATTTCTTTAATCGTAGATATTATTTGTTTTGGTAATGCAAGTAATAAAGAAAATTCTGATAAAATTTTATTAATAGAAAATAAAAATGCTTCTTTTTTTTCTATTTTTTTTTCTTTTTGAATATTCATAGTCATTTCTATTTGTATATACCATAATATTGCAGAAAAGAAAAATTCTGGGATAAAATTATTATTTATTTTTTTTTGTATATTATTATCAATTGTTTTTAAAGTGATAGTACTAATGAGTTGAATTAAATTTTTAGTATGTGTGCTCATTTTTATTTTTGGAAACAGAGACAATAGTTGGAATAAATTAAATTGTTTTATTTTTTGATAAATATCATATGATTTGCCTGTTTCTAATAGTTTAATAATTTCATTAAATAGTCTAGCAGATGGTATATTTTTTAATAAATTAGCTAATCTAGAAATAGGTTCAGCAGTTTTTTCTTCAATTTTCATGTTTAATTGAACTGAAAATCTAATAACTCTTAATATTCTTATAGGATCTTCTCTATATCTTGTTTCAGGATCGCCTATTAATCTAATTGTTCTTTGTTTTAGATCACTAATTCCTTGGACATAATCTCGAATAGAATAATTAGTAATATCATAATATAGAGCATTTATTGTTATATCTCTTCTTTGAGCGTCTTCTTCTATCTTGCCAAAAGTGTTGTCACTTAATAACATACCGTTAATAGTTTTTTTGTTTTTTTTATAATTCTGGTATTTTGAAATATTTTTTTGATTGCCTCTAAAAGTTGATACTTCAATAAATTCAGTTCTGAACATTACATGAGCGATTCGAAATCGTTTCCCAACTAATCTAGAATTACGAAAAATTTTTCGTAATTGTTCTGGAGTGGCATTGGTTGTTACATCAAAATCTTTTGGTTTTTTCCCTAATAACAAATCTCTGACACTACCACCTACTAAATATGCTTGATATCCAGTTTTTTTTAGTCGATTTAATACTTTTATAGCATTTTTGCTAATATTGTTTTTTTTAATATTATAATTTTTTTTATTGATTATATTCATTAGATTAATTTTGTATTGTATATAATATAGTACTATTTTGGTATTTAAGAAATTTTTTGACCTAAATAGTCGATTTTTAATAAGAAGTAAATAATAATTTATTAAATCAAAATAATTTATTGTATAAAAAATTTTTCAAGATATTCATTATTATTAATTAATTTTTTAAAAAAATTGATAATTAAGATTGTTCTTATTATTTAAAAACATGAATTAATTTAATTGTTTGTTATTATTTTTATAAATTTATTGATCAATAACACATAACAAATGTTACTGATCAATAAATTATCATTTAACCAGACATTTGTTTTTCTCGAATCTCATCTAGTGTTTTACAGTCTATACATAAATTCGCTGTAGGTCTTGCTTCTAATCTTTTTATTCCAATTTCAACATTACAAGATTCACAATATCCAAAGTTATTTTCATTGATTTTTTTTAAGGTTTTTTCAATTTTTTTTATTAATTTTCTTTCACGATCTCGATTTCTTAATTCTAAACTAAATTCTTCTTCTTGAGTTGCTCGATCAATTGGATCTGGAAAATTAGTAGCTTCATCTTGCATATAAGATATAGTACGATATACTTCATGTGTCAATTGATGTTTCCAGGCTGTTAATATTTTTTTAAAATGGTTGATTTGATTGGGATTCATATACATTTCATGTTGTGTTTCTTGATAAGGTGTCACTCCTGCAATGGTCAACATACTTAATGAAGAACGTTTAGCATTGTCCGTTTTGTTCATTATTATCTCCTAAAGAATAATTAATTTTTAATTTACAAATTGATTTGTAAATGTAATTAATATTTTTATTGTTTTAGTATTCTCTTTATTTTATGAAAGAATAAAATTTAAAAATAATTTTTTTTGCAAACAAAAATATTTTATACTAAATAATAATTTAATCTAATTAAAATATAAAATATTTTTATATTGTTGTTATTTTAATTTTTATAATTAAATTTTATTAAAAATCAAAATGATTATAACTATATTAAAAATAGATATGGATATATATGATTTCAAACATTAAATTAATCAAATTTGCGTTATGTATTGAGTATAACGGCAATAATTACCATGGATGGCAAAAACAAAAAAATATAGTTAGTATACAGGAAAAAATAGAACTAGCTTTATCTTTAGTAGCCAATCATCAAGTCAGAGTGACATGTTCTGGTCGAACTGATGCTGGTGTGCATAGTATAGGTCAAGTGATACATTTTGAAACGTATGCTATACGTAAAGAAATATCATGGTTGCTGGGTGTTAATTCATATTTACCAAATGATATTGTGATTCTTTGGATTAAACAAGTCCCTATGTATTTTCATGCAAGATATTGTGCTTTTTCTCGTGTTTATAGATATTTAATTTATAATCGTTCTTTTAGATCAGCGATCTTCATAAATTCTATGCATTATATTTTTCATAATTTAGATATTGAAAAAATGCATTTAGGAGGACAATATTTATTAGGAGAACATGATTTTAGTGCATTTAGATCAACTGGATGTCAGTCTAGTACTGCTTTTCGAAATATTCGAAAATTAAATGTGATGAAGAATAATTTTTTAGTTATAATAGATATAGAAGCTAATTCTTTTTTATATCATATGGTTAGAAATATTGTAGGAACATTAATTGAAATAGGGTTAAAAAAAAAAAAGAAATCTTGGATGAAAAAATTATTAAAAAGTAAAAATAGACATTTATGTGGACCAACAGTACAGGCTAGAGGTTTGTATTTGTTACAAGTAAAGTATCCATCTTATTTTGATTTACCTAGTTAATTTATATTTTTATTATTAATGAGTTCATTGTTAATAGTATTTACAATACATATAATTTTTATAACAAAAATTATATTATTATTTATGTATGTTTTATCTATTTTATTAAAATAATAATGTATTAAAAGGTATTATAATGAATAAAAAATATAAAATTGCAGTATTGTCAGGCGATGGTATTGGTCCTGAAATTATGCAAGAAGGATATAAAATTTTAGATGTAGTTAAAAAAAAATATTCATTAAATTTAGATACTATCGAATATGATATTGGAGGTGTAGCCATTGATAAATTTGGAACTGCTTTACCAAAAGAGACCTTACGTGGTTGTGAAAATTCCAATGCTATTTTATTTGGTGCAGTAGGTGGTCCAAAATGGAATAATATCTCTGCAGAATGTCAACCAGAAAGAGCAGCTTTGTTGCCTTTAAGGAAGCATTTTAATTTATTTTCCAATCTGCGTCCAGCAAAATTACATCGTGATTTAATTCATTTGTCACCTCTTCGTGCTGAAATAGTGTCTTCTGGTTTTGATATTCTTTTTGTTCGTGAATTAACTGGAGGCATTTATTATGGAAAACCAAAAGGTAGAAAAAAAACTATTTCTAGTGAATTTGCTTTTGATACATCTATGTATTATGTTTATGAAATAGAACGAATTGCTAAAATTGCATTTGAGTTAGCACGTAAAAGAAATAAAAAATTAACTTCTATTGATAAATCCAATGTATTAGAAACTTCAATATTATGGCGAGAAATAGTGAATAAAATATCAAAAAATTATCTTGATGTTGATGTCACACATTTATATGTTGATAATGCATGTATGCAAATTATTAAAGATCCTCATTCTTTTGATGTAATTTTATCTTCTAATTTATTTGGAGATATTTTATCTGATGAATGTGCAATATTAACTGGTTCTATTGGTATGTTGCCTTCGGCTAGTTTAAATGATAATTATTTTGGTTTATATGAACCAGCAGGAGGATCAGCACCAGATATAGCTGGTAAAAATATTTCTAATCCTATTGCTTTAATTTTATCCATCGCAATGTTATTTAGGTATAGTTTAAAATTATATAGTGTAGCTAATGAAATAGAATGGGCTGTGGATGAGGTATTAAAGTTTGGTTTTAGGACTTTTGATATTTCTAATCAAATTAATTATGTCAGTACTCAAGAAATGGGTAGTAAAATTGCGTTTTTTTTGAAAAACAAGGAGTAGTAATGGGAAAAACTTTATATCAAAAGTTGTATGATCAACATATTATTTATGAATCAAAATATGAACCATCTATTTTATATATTGATTTACATCTAATTCATGAAGTTACTTCTCCTCAAGCTTTTTCTGCATTGCGAAAATATAATAGAATTATTAGACAAACTAGAAAAACTTTTGCAACTATGGATCATAATGTTTCTACTTTAAGTAGTAATATCCAAGCTTCAGGATTAAAAGCACAATTGCAAATGGAAACTTTAATTAAGAATTGTCAGGATTTTAATGTAAAATTATATGATTTAAATAGTTCTAAACAAGGTATAGTTCATGTTATTGGGCCTGAACAAGGTTTGACATTACCGGGTATGACTATTGTTTGTGGAGATTCACATACATCTACTCATGGTGCATTTGGTGCACTTGCATTTGGAATTGGGACTTCTGAAGTTGAACATGTTTTAGCTACTCAAACTCTTAAACAAAATCGTGCTAAAACAATGAATATACAATTAAATGGTATTATTCAAAAAGACATTACAGCTAAGGATATTATTTTAAGTATTATAGGAAAAGTTGGTATTTCTGCAGGAACAGGATATGTTATTGAATTTACTGGTCCTGTAGTTTCTATTTTAAGCATGGAAGCAAGAATGACGTTATGTAATATGGCTATTGAAATGGGTGCTAAATCAGCGATTATTGCACCAGACAATATAACATATAGTTATTTAAAAAATAAATTTTATTCTCCTAAAGGAGATCACTGGCAGAAAGCATTAAATTTCTGGAAAACATTAAAGTCAGACAATAATGCTATTTTTGATAAAACTATTGTCATTAATGTTACTAATATAGAACCTCAAGTAACGTGGGGGACTAATCCTGGACAAGTTAGTGCTATCAGTCACAATATACCTATGATAAATACTTTTTCTAATCCAATTGAAAGGGAATCTGCTAAAAATGCTATTTCTTACATGCAGTTACAACCTGGAATTAAATTAACAGATATTTATATAGATAAAGTTTTTATAGGTTCCTGTACTAATTCTAGAATTGAAGATTTAAGATTAGCTGCTTCAATATTAAACAATAGACGAATAGATAAAAATATACAAGCTATTGTTGTTCCTGGATCTAAAAGTGTTAAAATACAAGCTGAAAAAGAAGGTTTAGATAAAATTTTTATTAATTCTGGTTTTGAATGGAGACTACCAGGTTGCTCAATGTGTTTAGGTATGAATAATGATAGACTTTTACCTGGTGAAAGGTGCGCTTCAACAAGTAATAGAAATTTTGAAGGACGTCAAGGTAGAGGTGGTTTGACCCATTTAGTTAGTCCATCTATGGCTGCAGCAGCAGCTATTTTTGGTAGATTTGTTGATATTAGACAATTAAATTCAAGAGATAAAAATTAATTTTATGGATAAATTTGAAGAACATACTGGTATTATAGCACCTTTAGATATTTCTAATATTGATACTGATGCTATTATTCCAAAACAATTTTTACAAAAAGTTACACGGGAAGGCTTTGGTCAATATTTGTTTCATGATTGGAGGTTCTTAGATACTCAAAGAAAAAAAGAAAATTGTAATTTTATATTAAATCAATCGCCTTATCGTTGTGCTAATGTTTTGTTATCACGTAATAATTTTGGTTGTGGTTCTTCTAGAGAACATGCTGTTTGGGCCCTCATGGATTATGGTATTAAATTAATTATTGCCTCTAGTTTTGCAGATATATTTTATAATAATAGTTTTAATAATCATTTATTATTAATTACTTTAACAGAAGAAGAAATTGATAAAATTTTTTTAGTAGTAAAAAAAATTATAGGTATTAAATGTTATGTAAATTTAGTTAAAAGTACAATTGAAATTAATAATCAATTATATAAATTTTTTATACCTGATTTTTATCGTGTTTGTTTATTAAATGGATTAGATAATGTTGATTTAACTATGCAACATGAATCTTTAATTCAATGTTATGAACAGAAAATACCTATTTTTTTTCGTCATTAATAAATGTTTATGTTGTATCTTATTTTAAAATATTAATTAATATTGATATATAATATATACAACTATTTTTATATATACATAATTTTTTTGTAAAAGATATAATAAAATTTAATTAAATAAATTGTTTTATTATTTATTTTATTTTTTTTAATAAGATAATTTATAAAAATATATTATATTATATAAACTATAATTTACTTATGAAATAAGCATTATTTATTTATATTTCATAAACATGATTTGAATAATTTACATAGAAATAGAGATTCAGTTCATAATATCTGAATCTCTAACATATTTTGATATAAATTATATATTTTAATGTTTTATTATTGTTATAATTTAATTTTTACATATTTTTTATAATTACAATTATATATATTATCATTATATAATTATAAAAGCATATGTATACCTTGTTTGAATTCAATATTAATGTATTTGATGATCTATATTTGCAATAAATATTTTAATATATATTTATATATATAATATTTTTAATAAAAAGCATTTTTATCAAAAATAGTATATTATTTTTGGTTTTATTAAATTTATAAAATAACAGTAGGTATGAACATGAAAGAAAGAATTATAATTTTTGATACAACATTAAGAGATGGTGAACAAGCATTGCAATCTAGTTTAACTGTTTCACAAAAATTAGAGATAGCATTATCTTTAGAAAAAATGGGGGTTGATGTTATAGAAGTTGGTTTTCCTATTTCTTCTCCTGGTGATTTTGAATCTGTAAAAAAAATTTCAAGTGTTATTAAAAATAGTCGAATCTGTAGCTTAGCTCGTTGTGTGGATCAAGATATTGATGTTGCGGCTGAATCTATGAAAGATTCAGAAAAATTTAGAATTCATTTATTTTTAGGAACTTCTAAAATTCATGTTGAATCTAAATTAAGGAAGAATTTTAATGAAATAATAGATATGGCAGTACGTTCGATTATTAGGGCAAGTAAATATACTGATGATATTGAATTTTCGTGTGAAGATGCTGGAAGAACTTCTATTGATAATCTTTGTTTGATTGTTGAAAAAGTTATTAAAGCGGGAGCTACAACTATTAATATACCAGATACAGTTGGTTACACTATTCCAACAGAATTTAGTGAAATCATTCGGTTACTTGTATTAAAAGTACCCAATATTGATTCTGCTATAATTTCTGTTCATTGTCATAATGATTTGGGAATGGCTGTAGGTAATTCAATTAGTGCTATTCAAAATGGAGCTCGTCAAGTTGAAGGCACTATTAATGGTATAGGAGAAAGAGCTGGCAATACGGCATTAGAAGAAGTAATTATGGCAATAAAGACTAAATCCGATGTTTTACAAAAATATACAAATATCAAAATAAATAAAATTTATGCTACTAGTAAAATAGTGAGTCAAATTTGTCAGATGCCAATTCCTGCAAACAAAGCGATAGTAGGTAGCAACGCTTTTTCACATTCTTCTGGTATTCATCAAGATGGTATGATAAAAAATAGAAATAATTATGAAATTATTTTCCCAGAAAGTATTGGTGCAAAAAATATATCACTAAATTTAACTTCACGATCTGGAAGAGCTGCTGTAAATTATAGAATGAAAGAAATGGGTTATAAAGTATGTGACTATAGTATAGATCAATTATATAGTTCGTTTTTAAAATTAGCAGATCAAAAAGGTCAAGTATTTGATTATGATTTAGAAATATTAGCATTTGCAAATGATAAGTATAAAAACTTAGATAATTTTTATCTTAAGTGTTTTACTATACAAAAGGATTATCAAGGGTGTTTTATTGTTTCAGTAATAATATCATGTGATAATAAAGAAATTCAACAAACTTCAACTTCATATTATGGTCCAATAGATGCTATTTATTTAGCTTTAAATAAAATTGTTCAGTATCCAATTCAATTAAAAAAATTTGAATTATTATCTCAAGATTTAGGTGATAATTCTATTTCTCGAGTATCTATTATAGTAGAATATAATAATCGTGATTTTTATGGTTTAGGTATTGAAAAAGATTTTATTACATCTTCTGCTCAAGCTTTAATTAATGTATTTAATTATATATGGCGTTTAAAAACAATCTCGATAAAATTAAAAAATTTGTAAAATTAATGTTTATTTTTTAAAATATTATTTAAATTAATATATCTTTTAATTTAAATAATAATTTTTATAGATAGTTGCAATTTTAAAAAACTATCTATAAATGATTATTAAATAAATATTTTTTTATAAAGAAATATTTATTTTTTCATTTTATCTAAAATAAATTTTTATATTTTATTTTTACATTATGAATTATTTTTTTAATAAATATTTTATTTTTTTGTATTGATATAATAAATACAATATCATTATATTGATATATATATTTAATATGATTCAATATTATTTATTTTTCTATTAATATATTTTTTGATATTTTTAAAATTTAAATCATATTGTTAAATATTGAGTTAAATTAAAATAATTTTTTTATATAATTATTTTAATTTTTTTTTGTAAAAAAAAATATATTTTTATATAAAATGATTTTAATTTTAATTTTATAAAATAATATTTATGAAATAATTAAATATATTTTTTTATATTTTATTTTTATATAAAATCATTTTTTTAAAAATTTTTTAAATTTTATTTTTAATAAAAATATTTTTAACAATATATATTATTATATTGTTTCATGAATAATTAAAATAATTTTTAAATAAAACATTGATTGTAATGAGAATCACAATATGATAATTAAATTACTAACAAAAATGTTTGGTAATCGAAATAATCGGTTATTACGTCGTATAAAACATAAGGTTGATATGATTAATAATTTAGAATCAGATTTTAAAATTTTATCTGATACTGAATTAAAAAACAAAACTAAAAAATTTAAAATTGCTATTAAAAATGGTGTAAAACTAGATATATTATTACCTGAAGCTTTTGCAACAGTTAGAGAAGCTAGTAAACGTGTTTTGAATATGCGTCATTTTGATGTTCAATTAATGGGTGGAATTGTATTACATCAACAATGTATAGCTGAAATGCAAACAGGGGAAGGTAAAACTTTAACTTCTACTTTACCTATTTATCTAAATGCTTTAATGGGTTATGGTGTTCATGTTGTTACTATGAATGATTATTTAGCTAAAAGAGATGCAGAGAAGAATACACCTTTGTTTGAATTTCTTGGTTTATCAGTAGGATTAAATTTATCTGGTTTATCTTTAGAAAATAAACGATTAGCTTATTTATCAGATATTACTTATGGTACTAATAATGAATATGGATTTGATTATCTTAGGGATAATATGGTAGTCAATAGTTATGATAGAGTTCAACGTAAACTATATTATGCATTAGTTGATGAAGTAGATTCTATTTTAATTGATGAAGCTCGTACTCCATTAATTATTTCTGGTCCTATAGAAGAAAATACTGATATATATGTAAAAATAAATAATGTTGTTCCAAAATTAATTGCTCAATCAAAATATGATTTAGAATTGTGTAAAGATCAAGGCGATTATATAATAGATCAAAAAAATCGTCAGATTCATTTGACTGAACAAGGTTTAATTAAAATTGAAAAAATATTTATTAATGAAAAAATAATAGATCATAATGCTTTATTTTATTCATCTAATTATATTATTTTAATGCATTATGTAATTGAGTCATTAAGAGCTCATAAATTATTTATTAAAAACATTGATTATATTGTAAAAAATAATGAAATATTAATTGTAGATGAACATACTGGAAGAATTATGAAAGGGAGACGATGGTCTGATGGTTTACATCAAGCTATAGAAGCCAAAGAACAAGTTTTTATACAAAATGAAAATTATACTCTTGCTGCTATTACTTTTCAAAATTATTTTCGTTTATATGAAAAATTATCAGGTATGACAGGTACCGCTTCTACTGAATCATTCGAATTTTATACAATTTATCGGTTGGATACCGTTATTATACCTACTAATGCTCCTATGATTAGACAAGATTTACCAGATTTAGTATATATGACAGAAAAAGATAAATTTAATGCTATTATATCAGATATACAATTATGTATAAAAAAAAAACAACCTGTATTAGTTGGTACAATTTCAATTGAACAATCAGAAATTATTTCAAAAAAATTAAATATACTAAAGATTAAACATAATGTTTTAAATGCAAAATATCATACTAAAGAAGCAGAAATTATTGCTCAGGCAGGAAAATTAGGTGCTGTTACTATTGCAACAAATATGGCCGGAAGAGGAACTGATATAGTTTTAGGTGGTAGTTTAGAATTGGATAATATAAATATAAAAAAGTCTTGTAATAAAAATATCATATTAAATTTAAAAAACAATTGGACAAAAGAACATAATTTAGTATTAAATGCAGGAGGTTTGCATATTATTGGAACTGAAAGACATGAATCTAGACGAATTGATAATCAATTACGTGGTAGATCTGGTCGTCAAGGTGATTGTGGATCTTCACGTTTTTATTTGTCTATGCAAGATACTTTAATGAGAATGTTTATTTCTAATACTATCATTAATATGATTAAACAGTTAGGTATGAAATCTGGGGAATCTATAGAACATATTTTAGTAACAAAAGCAATATCACGTGCTCAAAAAAAAGTAGAAAATAGAAATTTTGAGATTAGAAAACAATTATTAGAATACGATGATGTGATTAATGAACAAAGACGTGTGATTTATCGTCATAGAAATGAATTAATTGATTCAAAAAATATTAAAAAGATAATATTAAATTTTTTAGATGATATTTTTAATAGAGTGTTAAATACTTATATATCTTATAGCACGTTTCAAAAAAAATGGAAAATAAATGATTTAAAAAAATGTTTAATACAAGATTTTAATTTAAATTTAAAAATTTTTAATGATTCTGAAATAATTCAAACATATAATCAAAATAATATATTTACAAAAATTATCACTGAAATTAAGTTATATTATTTTCATCGAGAAATGTTAATTAGTGCTCCAGTCATGAGGAAATTTGAAAAAATATTATTAATATCTACTTTAGATTCTTTTTGGAAAGAACATTTATCTTCTATGGATTATTTAAAAAAAGGTATACATTTAAGAAGTTATGCACAAAAAGATCCTAAACAAGAATATATACGTGAATCTTTTATTTTATTTAAATCTATGATTGATTCTTTTAAATATGAGGTGATATCAGTTTTATTTACTATTCCAATAAAAAATTTAGATTTAAATTACGATAATGTATTAAAACAGATTAATTTGATTAAATTTAGAAATTCTTAATTAAATCAATCATGATTAAAAATTTATTAAATTATGTTTTTATTATAATAAATTAAAAATATTTTGATGAATTGATTTATTTTAATTAAATAAATATATTTTATTTATTTCAAAATGTATTATATAAAAAAAATAAATTTTTATTTTTATGATTTTGAATTTTGAGACGTTATTTATTTTATAAATAAATTTATAAAGTATATTAATATTAATTAATTTAATTTTTTTATTAAATATAATATTTTTATAACAAAAAATATTATATATATATTTTATATATTTAAAATCAATCAAATAATTTCTTATGTTTTTTTTTGATTTTTTTATTGGCTAAAATTTTATAAGATAAATTTAAGTAATTAATATATAAATTAATTTCCATTTGATTAATATTATTATTGATTATATCATTTGCTAATGATAATCTTTTTTTTCTAGTTGTTTGACATTTTAAAATTTTTTTTACTAATCTTTTTTTAATGTTATCTCTTTTTATAGTTCTTTCTATTTGAACTTTAATAGGTACATCTACTACTAAAATTCGATCTACTGATTTATATAATTTTTTTTCTATTAGTAAAGGGGTAACCCATAAACACCAAATAGATTTTGATGCATTTATTTGTTTTTTTGTTTCGATATGAATGTAAGGGTGCAATATTTTTTCTAACCATACTCGATTGTCAACATAATTAAAAATTTTTTTTCTTAAAGTTAATCGATCAATACAACCATTTTTTTGAAGAATATTTGATCCAAATTTTTTTATGATGGCTTCTATAATGGTTTTATTAGATTTTATAATATTTTTTCCTATTAGATCTGAATCAATCACATCAATCCCTAAATTTTTAAATGCATTGGAAATTGTACTTTTACCACTTCCAATGCCTCCAGTCAGTGCTACAACATAAGTCATAATTTTATTTTAATTTTAATATTATTTTTATATTTTTATATAAATATGATTTTGATAAAATACATTATTGCATTACATAATATTCGTATGTATAACATATATTATATATCATTTTTAATGGTTGGAATATAATACAATGCGTATTGAAGAAGATATCAAATTAAGTTTTAAAGATGTTTTAATACGTCCTAAAAGATCAATTTTAAGAAGTAGATCTCAAGTTGAATTAAGTCGAAAATTTATTTTCAAACATTCATGTATTAGTTGGTCTGGTATACCTATTATAGCATCTAATATGGATACTGTTGGTACTTTTACAATGGTAAAAGTGTTGTCTAAATTTGAAATATTAACAGCTATTCATAAATATTATACTATTGATCAATGGATTAATTTTATCCAATCAGTATCTGTACAAACTTTAAATTATATTATGGTCTCTACTGGTACATCTGATTCAGATTTTTCTAAAATTAAAGCAATTTTATCATTATCAGATGAATTAAAATATATTTGTATTGATGTAGCTAATGGTTATTCAGAACATTTTGTATCTTTTTTAAAAAAAGCTAGAGATACTTTTCCAAATATTATTATTTGTGCAGGTAATGTTGTAACAGGAGAAATGGTTGAAGAATTAATATTAGCAGGTGCAGATATTGTAAAAGTTGGAATTGGTCCAGGATCAGTATGTACAACAAGAAAAAAAACAGGTATTGGTTATCCTCAATTATCTGCAGTCATAGAGTGTGCTGATGCTGCACATGGTTTAGGTGGTAGGATAATTAGTGATGGAGGTTGTATAGTACCAGGTGATTTGGCAAAATCTTTTGGTGGAGGAGCTGATTTTGTTATGTTAGGTGGAATGTTAGCTGGACATGAAGAGAGTGAAGGTTCGGTATTAGAGAAAAATGGAAAGAAATTTATGATATTTTATGGTATGAGTTCTGATATTGCTATGAAAAAATATATTGGTAGTATTGCAAAATATAGAACTTCGGAAGGTAAAATAGTTCTTTTACCTTTTCGAGGTAGTGTTGTTGATACTATTAAGGATATATTAGGTGGATTACGTTCATCTTGTACTTATGTTGGAGCTGAATATTTAAAAGAATTAACTAAAAGAACTACTTTTATTCGTGTATCAGAACAAGAAAATTGTATTTTTAATCATCAAGAAATGATTTAATTGATTTAAAAAAGGATATTTTTTTTAAATAATGCTTTTATGATATAACAAATAATTATTAAAAATATTTATATATGTAGAATATTCATTCTATATCTACATTATATATATACATTTATATTGATATAAATTTTATTTTTAAAAATTTATAATATATTGATCTATGAATATAATTGATTTTTAAATATATTATTTTAGATGTTTGTATTATCTAATTTCATATTGATATATTTTAATAATAAAAAAACAAAAAAATAAAAACACCATAAAAATTTTATATTTTACATCATAGATAACATTTTTGATTACTATAGTTATTTTATGAAAATATATAAATAAAATATTTATTTTAAATATTAATTTAAATTTTATTTTTTAAATATTGCTATTATAAAAATATATCTTTATTGATTGTATTTATTTTATTAAATAAAAATATTTTTTTTAAAAAACTACAATGGTTTTCCCCATTTTTTATTTTTTTGTATTGTCAGATATAATTATTGATTGTACATAAAAATAATATTTAAAAGTTTTAATTTAATATAAGATATATATCTTATAAATTAGTTTGATAAATAGGTAATAAAACATGTTAAAAAATTTATCTAATGATTTAGATCCCATGGAAACTCTTGATTGGGAAGAATCAATCGAAAATGTTATTTGTAAAGATGGTATACATAGAGCTAAATTTTTAATAAATCAATTAATCCGAAAGATTCAAAATAATACGTCCAATAATTTTTGTAAAATAATCAATAGTGATTATATTAACACTATTGATGTTAGTAATGAATTAGAATATCCTGGTGATTTAGACATAGAAAGGAAAATTCGTTCAGCTGTTCGTTGGAACGCTATTATCATGGTTCTGCGTGCTTCAAAAAAAAATTTAGATTTAGGAGGTCATATTTCCTCTTTTCAATCATCAGCTACCATTTATGAAGTGTGTTTTAATCATTTTTTTCGTGCTATGAATAAAAATGATGGTGGTGATCTTGTTTATTTTCAAGGTCATATTTCACCTGGTATTTATGCTAGAGCTTTTTTAGAAGGACGTTTAACTAGATTGCAATTAGATAATTTTAGACAAGAAGTTAACAAAAATGGGTTATCTTCTTATCCTCATCCTCAATTAATGTCAAATTTTTGGCAATTTCCTACAGTCTCGATGGGATTAGGTCCAATTTGTGCGATATATCAAGCAAAATTTTTGAAATATTTAAAATTTCGTGGATTAAAAGAGACATCTAATCAAACAGTATATGCTTTTTTAGGAGATGGTGAAATGGATGAACCTGAATCTAAAGGAGCGTTATCAATAGCTGCTCGTGAAGAATTAGATAATTTAATTTTTATTGTGAATTGTAATTTACAAAGATTAGATGGACCAGTTATTGGTAATGGAAAAGTTATTGATGAATTAGAAAATATTTTTAATGGAGCAGGTTGGGCAGTTATTAAAGTGATATGGGGTAGTGGTTGGGATAAGTTATTACATAAAGATAGTGATGGGAAATTAATACAATTAATGAATGAAACGATTGATGGAGATTATCAGACATTTAAATCTAAAGATGGTAATTATGTTAGAAAAAATTTTTTTGGAAAATATAAAGAAACCTTAGAATTAGTTAAAAATATGTCTGATAATGAAATTTGGAAGTTAAATCGTGGAGGTCATGATCCTAAAAAATTATACAATGCTTTAAAATTAGCATTAAACATTCAAAAACAACCAGTGGTAATTTTAGCACATACTATTAAAGGATATGGTATAGGTCAATTAGCAGAAGGTAAAAATATTGCACATCAGATCAAAAAAATAGATATAAATACTTTATTTTATATTCAAAAACGTTTTGATATTCCATTAAACAAAGAAGAAATAGAATCATTATCTTATTTGAATTTTTCCAAAGACTCTGTAGAATATAAATATTTACATAAACAAAGAAATAAATTAGGAGGATATTTACCCACTAGATTATCTCATTTTACTACAAAAATTATTATACCTAATTTAAGTGATTTTCAAATTTTATTAGATAAACCTAGTAAAAAAATATCTACTACTATAGCATTTGTTCGTTTTCTCAATATTTTATTAAATAACGTTTTAATAAAAGATAGAGTTGTACCAATTATTGCGGATGAAGCACGAACTTTTGGCATGGAAGGTTTATTTAGGAAAATAGGTATTTATAATTTTAAAGGACAGAAATATATATCACAAGATCAAGATATTTTAGCATGTTATAGAGAAGATCAAAAAGGTCAAATTTTACAAGAAGGAATCAATGAATTAGGAGCAGGAGCTTCTTGGATAGCTGCTGGTACTTCATATAGTACTAATAATTTTCCTATGATTCCATTTTACATATATTATTCTATGTTTGGATTTCAAAGAATAGGAGATTTATTATGGGCTGCTGCTGATCAACAAACTCGAGGTTTTTTAATTGGGGCAACTTCAGGTCGCACTACTTTAAATGGAGAAGGATTACAGCATGAAGATGGACATAGTCATATTCAATCATTGACAATTCCAAATTGCAAATCTTATGATCCAGCATTTGCTTATGAATTAACAGTTATTATGCATGATGGAATAAGAAGAATGTATGGTTCTATGCAAGAAAATATATACTATTATATTACTACTGTTAATGAAAATTATGATATGCCTGGTATGATTGATAATATTAGTGATGGAATTTGTAAAGGAATATATAAATTAGAAAGTTTCCCAGGTAATAAAAATAAAGTACAATTATTAGGATCTGGTTCTATTTTGAGAATGGTAAGGGAAGCTGCTAGTATACTATCATTAGATTATAATATTGCTTCAGATGTATATAGTGTAACTTCTTTTACTGAATTAGCAAGAGATGGTCAAGATTGTGAAAGATGGAATTTATTGCATCCAACAAAAAATAGAAAAATACCTTATGTAGAAACAATTATGAATAAACATCCTGCTATTGCTACTACCGATTATATGAAATTATTTGCTGAACAAATCCGAGGTTATGTTCCGGCTGTTTCTTATCATGTCTTAGGCACTGATGGATTTGGCCGTTCTGACAGTCGAGAAAAATTAAGAACTCATTTTGAAATTAATGCTTCTTATATTGTAGTATCAGCATTGTTTTCATTAGTAAAATTTGGAAACATAGATAAAAAATTAGTATCTAACGTGATAGATAGATTTAATATAGATATTAATAAATTAAATCCACGTTTAGTTTAAAAGGTACAATAGATATGACGATTGAAATTAAAATTCCAGATATAGGAGTAGATGCAGTAGAAGTTATTGATATTTTAGTAAAAATAGGTGACTCGATAAATTTGGAACAGAGTTTAATTGTGGTAGAAGGAGATAAAACATCTATGGAAATACCTTCTTCACATACTGGTGTTGTAACTAAAATCAAAGTTAAAATAGGTGATCAAGTAAACACAAATTCGGTTATTATGTTAATTGAAAAAAAAATTGATCAAAATTCAAAAAAAATTATTAATGAATCTAATAAAAAATTATGCTTTCAAGAAAAACCTTTCATTATAGAAAAAAATATTCATGATAATTTTAAAACCATTCTTCAAAACAATGATTTATGTTATACAACACCTCTTATTCGTAAATTAGCTAGAGAGAAAAACATTGATTTATCTTGTATTCAAGGTACAGGGCGAAAAAATAGAATTATAAAAGAAGATTTAGATAAATATATTATAAGTAAAATAATAAATATAGATAATCAGTTGGATGGTAAAAGTTGCAGTCAATCTTATATTAATGAGATTGCTAATAAAAATTCTGTTTTAGATATTAACATAATTAAGTTAAATAAAATTCAAGTGATTGCAGGTAGAAATTTATTAAATAATTGGAAAAATATTCCACATGTTACGCATTTTGATGAAGTAGATGTGACAAATTTAGATGAGTTTCGGAAAAAATATAATTTAGATATTATAGAAAAAACTAAAAGAATAACTTTATTGTCTTTTTTAATAAAAATAATAATCAAAACATTAGAATATTTTCCTAAATTTAATAGTTCGATATCTGTGAATCAAGAAACAATTGAATTAAAAAAATATATTAATATTGGTATTGCAGTTGATACTTCAGAAGGATTATTAGTTCCTGTACTAAAAAATATTCAAGATAAAAATATATTAGAAATTTCTGATTTATTAAGCACAATTTCTAAAAAAGCTCGATCTAATAAATTATTATTATCGGATTTACAAAATGGAACTTTTACTATATCTAATTTAGGCGGTGTGGGTAGTATGCATTTTACACCTATTATTAATTCTCCAGAAGTAGCTATTTTAGGTGTATCGAAATGTTTTATAAAATCTGTATGGATTAAAAATAGTTTTCAACCTAGGTTGATTTTACCATTATCATTATCTTATGATCATCGTGTTATTAATGGAGTAGAAGCTGCTAAATTTATAAATTTCATTACTAAATATTTAAATGATATTAGATTATTAACAATTTAGTTATATTGTATCGATAGTATCTATAAAATAATAAATATATATTATTTAATTGATTCAATATGTATTCAAATTATTTTTTATTTTTGATTGAAGATACTATCTTAATTTTTATTATCTGAAAAAATAAATTGAGATTGTGATTATGAACAAAGAATTACATACACAGGTAGTAGTAATTGGAGCAGGTCCGGCAGGATATACAGCTGCATTCCGTTGTGCTGATTTAGGTTTAAATACGGTTTTAATCGAAAGATATAATACTTTAGGTGGAGTATGTCTTAATGTGGGTTGTATTCCATCTAAATATTTATTAAATATATCTCAAGTGATTAATAATTCAAAAAAATTATCTTTTCAAGGAGTTGAGTTTCAATTTCCTAAATTAGATTTATTGAAAATTAATTTTGAAAAAAATAAAATTATAGATGGTTTGACTAATAACTTAAAAATAATGTCTAAAAAAAGAAATATTCAAATTATACATGGAAAAGCTGTTTTTAATGATAAAAATAGTATTTTCGTAAATGATAATAACGTAAAATATTTAATTTATTTTGACTATGCTATTATTGCTACTGGTTCTAAATCTATAAAATTATCACAATTACCTAATGATGATTCCCGTATTTGGGATTCTACAAATGCATTAGAAATATCTATGATACCAAAACGGTTATTAATTGTTGGTGCTGGTATTATAGGATTAGAAATGGGTACTTTTTATAGTTCAATAGGTTCTAATGTAGATATTATTGATTCATGTGATAAATTACTACCGCTATTAGATCGTGATATTATTAACATTTTTGAAAAAAGTATTAAAAAACAATTTAATATAATTTTAAATAGAACAATTTTATCAGTAGAAAACAAAGTGAATGGAATTTTTGTCACTATGATTGACAAAAAAAATGTAACTCATACTATTTGTTATGATATTATATTAGTAGCTGTAGGAAGAAATCCTATGACACATCATTTAAATCTTGAAAAAATAGGAATTGTATTAGATCAACGTGGTTTCATAAATGTAGATAATCAATTAAAAACAAATATTTCAAATATTTATGCTGTAGGTGATGTAGTAGGTTTTCCTATGTTAGCACATAAAGGAATTTATCAAGCGTCTATTGCTGCAGAGGTTATTTCTGGTCAAAAACATTATTTTAATCCAAGAATAATTCCATCAATAGCATATACTTATCCTGAAATAGCTTGGGTAGGAATTTCTGAATTAGATGCTCAAAGATTAAAAATTGATTATCATAGTGCAAATTTCCCTTGGAAGGCTTCTGGAAAAGCTTTAGCTTCTAATTGTTCAGATGGTATGACTAAATTAATTTTTGATAAAAATACTAATAGAATTATAGGAGGTGCTGTTATTGGTGAGCATGCTGGAGAATTATTAGGTGAAATAGGATTAGCAATTGAAATGGCATGTGATGTAGAAGATATAGCTTTAACAATACATGCTCATCCTACTTTATATGAATCTATTGGTTTATCTGCTAAAATATTTTCAGGTACTATTACTGATCTTCTTAATCACAATAAAAATAAATAAATCTTTTTGATATCAGATATAATAGAGTATTAAAAATATTAATTTATCTGCTTGATATAAGATTATGCAGGTTTAGTACTGCATGATCTTAGTAAATAAGTAATATTGATTTAAATTATAATTATATATATAAAATGATTTTTTTATATTTTAATTAGATGGTTTTAAATAGATATATTATATTTATAATAAAAAACATATCATATAAAAAAATTTATCTTGGTATTCATAATGTTGAATAAAAATAATATTTTTATTCAACATTATGAATACCAAGATAAATTTTTTTATATGATATGTTTTTTATTATTGTTGTCTTGTACATTTTTATTTGCAAATAATATTTATATTTATATTAATAATTTTAAATATTATGAATTTAAAATATGATTGTTTTGATTTAAGTATATAAGTATGTATTCAAGTATATTGAAATTATTTTTGCTAGAAAGAGTAATATATTTTTTAAAATTCATATATCCTGTTTTATTTGCATAATCAGAAATAGATCGAATAATTAAAAATGGAATATTAAATTTATAACATACATGTGCTATAGCAGCACTTTCCATTTCTACTGCAATAGCTGTTGGAAAATTTTTTTTGATAGTTTTTATTATTATTTGATTATTAACAAAAATATCACCAGTAACTAAATCACCTTCCATATACTGAAAATAATTTTTGATAATATTTTTTTTATAAATTTTTAATAATTTATCATTTGCAGTAAAAAATTGAGGACAACCGGGTATTTGCCCTATTTTGTAATTAAAATCAATTAGATTTACATCATAGTAACTAATTAAATTAGGTATGATAAGATCACCTGGTTTAAGTAAATTATGAATACTTCCTGCTGATCCAATATTAATAATAATATTTGGTTTATATAACAAAATTAGTAAAGTAGTTGCAATACTAGCAGATACTTTTCCTATTCCAGTCTGTAAAACAATAATTTTAATTTTATGGTAATATCCAATATGAAATAAATATGAATGATATATTTCTTTAGTTTTGTTATTAATTTTATTAACTAATAATAAGATTTCATCTTGAATTGCACCAACAATGCCAACGATCATATTAATATCTCTGATATTTTATTTTCTATTGTTAATATATTTTTATAACATAAATTAATTTTTATTGATAAAATATTATATACTAAAAGATAATCCACAACCACAAGTAGTTTTTGCATTTGGATTTATAATGATAAATTTAGATCCTTCTAAGTTTTCTTGATAATCTATTTTCCCTCCAATTAAATATTGTAATGTTATAGCATCAATTAAAATTTTTACTCCTAATTTTTCTATTACATGATCATCTTTTTTTATTTTTCTATCAAATATAAAATTGTATTGAAATCCAGAACATCCTCCACCTGTAATATATATTCTTAATTGTATATTTTTATTTTCTTGATTTTTAATTAAATCTTTGACTTTTTCAGCTGCTAAATTGCTAAGATCAATGGGTATATCTAAATTATTCATATTTTTACTTATAATAGTTATATTGGTAATATCATTTTAAAATCAATAATGTCGTGTATTTTTACTGGTAAAAATTAATTTGTTATATATTTTAAAAATTTATTCAAATTAAAATTTTTTTAATAAATTTAATTTATATTTTCAATTTTTTAATATTTTTCATTTTTGTTATTAATTTTGTGATTTTCTTAAAAAAGTAGGAATATCTAAGTAATCTGATTCTTTATGATTTATAGTTTTTTTTAATTCTTGTTTTTTTTTTTCAAGATTATTAACATTTTTATACCGATAGTTCATAAAAACATCTTTTTTTTTGTTTTCATTTAATTGATTGTATTCTTCATTTTGTTGAATTGCAATACCAGTAGCAACAACAGTTACTCGAAGATCATCGTTCATATCAGGATCTAATGATGTACCTATAACTACAGTAGCATTGTCTGATGAAAAAGAACGAATGGTATTACCTACAGATTCGAATTCATCTAATCTTAAATCAAAACCTGCTGTAATATTAACTAAAACACCTTTAGCTCCTGATAAATCAATATCTTCTAACAATGGACTTGAAATAGCTATTGCAGATGCTTCTTCAGCTCTATTATCTCCTGAGGACATACCTGATCCCATCATAGCATATCCCATTTCAGACATAACGGTTCTGACATCAGCGAAATCAACATTCATTAAACCAGGTCTAGTTATTAACTCTGCAATGCCTTGCACGGCTCCTTTTAAAACATTATTTGCGGCACCAAATGCATCTAAAAGAGAAATACCTCGAGATAATACTTTTAATAATTTGTCATTAGGAATAGTAATTAACGAGTCAACATGTTTTGATAATTCGTTTAATCCTTGTTCAGCACAGGTCATTCTTTTTTTCCCTTCAAAATGAAATGGTTTAGTTACTACTGCAACAGTAAGAATTCCTAAATCTTTTGCTATTGCAGCGACTACAGGTGCTGCACCTGTTCCTGTTCCTCCACCCATACCGGCTGCGATAAATACCATATCAGAACCTTCTAAAGTTGATCTTAATTTATCTTTGTCTTCTTCAGCAGAAATTTTTCCTACTTCTGGATTTGCTCCAGCTCCTAATCCTTTTGTAATATTCATTCCTATTTGTATTGTTTGTGCTACTTCTATTTTTCTTAGTGCTTGAGCATCTGTGTTGATTGAAAAAAATTCTACTCCTTCAATTTTTTCTCTAATCATATATTCAACTGCATTACCACCTCCTCCTCCAACACCTATGACTTTTATAATTGCATTATTGCTTAATTCAATAGATTCAAACATATTTTTCTCCAAATATTGTTTTTAATGACATTTTAGTAAATATTTTTATTTAATATTATTTGTTATTATTTTTTTTTTTGGATCCAATAATTAATTTTTTTTAACCATATTTGAAAATAATTTTTTTTATTTATTTTTTTTTGTTGTTTTTGTATATAATGTTTTTTCCCATAATACAATAATCCAATTACAGTAGAATAATTAGGATCATTAAAATTGTTAATCAAACCAGGTATAGGATGAGGTAATCCAATTCTTACTTTTTTTTTAAAAATTTTTTCAGCACACATTTTTAATGATTTTAGTTTAGCACTTCCTCCTGTTAATACAATTCCAGATAAAATTTGATATTTTTTACCATTTTCTTTCAGTTTTTTTTGTATTGCAATAATTTCATTATTGACTATATTGAATAATTCACAACATCTTAGTTCTATTACTTCATTTAAGATACTTTTTTTAAATTTTTGTGTATTAATTCCAGATATATTCATAACTTCAATATGTTCTGAATTTTCTATCATCAAACTATTTTCTATACCGTGTATTGTTTTTATGTTTTCAGCGTTAGTTTGAGAAGTGGATAATGCATATGCAATATCATTGGTAATAATATTTCCAGCATAAGGAATCACTTGACTATGTTGTAGTATACCAGCAATATAAACTGTGATATCTAAAGTACCACCACCCATGTCAATTAAACATACTCCTGATTCTTTTTCTTCATTATTTAAAACTGATTGACTAGATGCTAATCCTGAAAAAATTAATTGATTAACTTTTATTCCACATTGATTAATTGATTTAATAATATTGTTTTTGGTAGTTTTATGACATGTAATTAAATGTACATGAGCTTTCATTCTCATGCCAGACAAACCGATTGGATTTTTAATTTCTATTTGGTGATCTATTTCATATTCTTGAGGAATTACATGTAAAATATGATGTTCATGGTATATTTTTACTGATTTAGCTGTATAAATTACGTGATTAATGTCATTTTTAGTAACTTCTTTATGTCTAATTGGAATCATTCCTATTTCATTTTGACAGTGGATATCTTTATTTGAAAAAGCTAAATAAATAGAAGAAACATGAGTTTTGGACATTATTTCAGCTTGATGAATAGATTTTTTTATGCATTTAGTTATGGATTCTAAATCGTTAATAGTACCATTATGCATTCCACGGGATAGACAATTACCTACTCCAATAATATTAATTGTACCATCAAGTAATATTTCTCCTATTAAAGTTGAAATTTTTGTAGTTCCGATATCTAACCCGACTATTATTTTTTTTTCTGCTGATTGAATCATTTTTATCCTGTTTCTTATTTATAATGATTGTATTAATTAAATTAATTAAATAAATGATATTATTATTAATAATTATCATTCACAGTTAATATAGAATCAAGATTGTTAATATTTATTTTATATTTTTTGATGATTAATGTAATATTGAAGTATTAAAAGAAATGTTCATTTTTTTATATTTTTATTTATAATGTAAAATAGATATAAATTTTATTTATTTTGTTTAAATTATCAGATTAATATAATAAAATTTTTAAAAATATTTTTGCTAAAAAATTATTGAATGAAAATTATTTATTTGTATTATGATCATTTTAATGAAAAAAATAATTTTTTATGAATTAATGTTTTGATATCATAATTAATATTTTTTTCAATTATATTTTTTTTAAAATGGATTTTTTAAGCATTGATTATAATTTTTAATTATGAATATGAAATAAAAAATAATTATAATCAATAAAAATATTAAAAATATTTCATACTGGATATATATAAATATATTTTTTATATTATATCATATATTATATTTATATTCTAAAATAGTTTGAAAATAAATAATTTATTATATCGAACATTTTGATCATTTCATATTTTTAAATATTTTTTTTAAAAAAATATTTTTTTATATTATTTAATGAGTTCAGCAATTCTTAAGGTTGCACTTCTAGATCTTTTATTTGTATTTATTTCTTGTTTGGTTGGATTGATTTTATCTATTTTTTTAAATCTAAAATTACATTTTTCAGATAATATTGTTTCATTGATAGGTAGATTGATTGGTATTATTTTTTGATTACTGTTTTGATTGATAAAATTTTTTACAATACGATCTTCTAGTGAATGAAAAGTAATAATTAACAAACGACCACCAGGGGTTAAAATATTTATAACATTTTTTAATAGTATTTTAATTTCTTCTAATTCATTATTGATGAATATTCGTATAGCCTGAAAACTTTTTGTAGCAGGATGTTTTTTTCGGTATTTTTTAGAAACAATTTTTTCAATTAAATTAGATAATTCTAATGTTCTGGTGATTGGTTTTTTTTTGTTTTGTTGAATAATGGCACATGCTATTTTTTTTGCATATGATTCTTCACCATAATTTTTAAGAATTTTAAATAAATTATTTTCTTTGGTTTGCAACAACCATTTTGAAGCTGTAATGTTTTCTTGAGGATTCATTCTCATATCTAATGGTCCATCTTTCATAAAAGAAAAACCACGTTTTGGATTATCTAATTGTGGTGAAGATACTCCTAAATCTATAATAATTCCATTAATTTTTTTTATAAAATTTAATTTTTTTGCATAATGATATATTTTAGAGAAATTACCATGAATAAAATGCAATCTAGAATCATTTATAGTATTGGAGTATTTTTTACTTTCTGGATCTTTATCAATCGCAAATATTTTACCTTCTTTTCCTAGATTTTGTAAAATTTTTTTAGAATGACCACCATATCCAAATGTAGCATCAAGATAAATGCCATTTTTTTTAATATTTAAAAATTTTATTACTTCATTTAACATTATTGGTATATGTAGTTGTTTATTTATCATGATAAAAATAATAATTTTATATAAAAATATTATTGTATCATAGTTTTTAGAATAGTTGTTTTAAAAATAATTTATTATTTTTAAAAGATCAGTATGATTAAAGTTTTGTTAACTATCATAAATACAGTTAATTATGAATCACACTGATTATTAAATAATAAAGCTTTTGATTGATTAATTTTTTGTAATTCCGATGATACCTGATCGAACTATTTCAAGTATTTTTGAAATTTCTTTTATTAAATTAATAAAAATATCTATTTTTTCGCTAGATTCAGATAATTGAATCACATAAGTACATGTTGTCATATTTACAATTTTACCTTGGAAAATATTTGTTATTCTATAAATTTCTGATTGATTTTTTTGGTTTTTTTGCACTTTAACTAACATGGTTTCTATTTCTATATGTGTTTTTTTATCAATTTTTATAACACTTAGTACATCTATTAGTTTATGTAGTTGTTTTTCAATTTGTTCAATAACTTTTTCTTCGCCTATGGTTTGTATAGTCATTTTTGAAATAGTTGGATTATCAGTAGGAGCAACTGTAACACTTTCAATATTATAATTTCTTTGTGAAAATAATCCTATTACTCTTGATAACGCACCAGATTCATTTTCTAGTAAAATTGATAAAATTTTTCGCATAATAACTCCTTAATTGTTTCTTAATAACATTTCGTTCATTCCACCACCTCTAATTTGCATAGGATAGACATGTTCCGAATGATCAATTTGTATATTTAAAAAAACTAAATTATTTTTTTTGACATAAAAAAGTGCTGATTTTAATTTTTTTTCTAGTTTATTTGGAGAATCAACATGCATACCAATATGTCCATATGATTCTACTAATTGAACGAAATCTGGTAATGATTTCATATATGAATGTGAGTGTCTACCTTCATAAATTAAATCTTGCCATTGTTTTACCATTCCAAGTGATTTGTTGTTAAGATTGATAATTAAAATAGGTAACTGATATTGTTTTGCTGTAGATAATTCTTGAATATTCATTTGGATACTACCATCTCCAGTAATACAAATTACAGTTTCATTTGGAAATGCAAGTTTTACACCAAGTGCTGCAGGCAGTCCAAATCCCATTGTTCCAAGACCTCCAGAATTAATCCATCGTCTAGGTTGATTAAATGGATAATATAATGCTGCAAACATTTGGTGTTGTCCAACATCTGAAGTAATAAAAGCTTTTCCTTGAGTTAATTTCCAAATATATTGAATAACTGTTTGTGGTTTAATATTTTTTTCATCTTGATAATATTTTAAACTATTTTTAGATCTCCATTGATTTATTAATTTCCACCATTCTGTTAAATTATTTTTTAAAATATTTTTTTTATTGTTTTTTAATATAGCAATCATTTCTTGAAGGATACATTTTGCATCTCCGATAATTGGAATATCTGATGTTACTGTTTTAGAGATTGAAGTAGGATCAATATCTATATGTAATATTTTAGCGTTTGGACAATATTTTTCTAAATTATTGGTTGTCCTGTCATCAAAACGTACACCTATAGCAAAAATTAAATCTGAATGATGCATAGTCATATTAGCTTCATATGTTCCATGCATTCCTAGCATAGAAAGATTTTGAATATGATTACCAGGAAAACAACCTAAACCCATTAATGATGTGGTGACAGGTAGATTAAGAATTTCAGCAATATTTTTTAATTCTTTGTGACTAGATGAACTAATAACGCCTCCACCAGCATAAATAACGGGTTTTTTTGCATTAATTAGTGTTTTTATTGCATTTTTAATTTGATTTTCTTGTCCTTTTTTGATGGGATTATAAGAACGGATATGTACATTATTTGGCCAAATATATGTGATTTTATGATTTGGATTTAAAATATCTTTTGGTAAATCAATTACGACAGGACCAGGTCGACCGCTATTTGCTAAAAAAAAGGCTTTTTTAAATATTTCTGGAATGTCTTGTGTTTTTTTTACTAAAAAACTATGTTTAACTATTGGTCTTGATATGCCTATCATATCACATTCTTGAAAAGCATCATATCCGATAAGAGATGAGGCTACTTGTCCAGATATAATGACCATTGGAATTGAATCCATATAAGCAGTGGCTATACCAGTAATAGCATTAGTAGCACCAGGACCGGATGTCACTAAAACTACTCCTGTTTTTCCAGTAGCTCTTGCATAACCATCAGCCATATGAGTAGCACCTTGTTCATGTCTAACTAAAATATGTTTGACACCTCTGATTGTTTTTAAAGCATCATAAATATCTAATACAGCTCCTCCTGGATATCCAAATATATATTTTATTCCTTGATCAATTAAAGATTGAACAACCATTTCCGCACCTGATAATATTTTCATATTGTCTCCAAATAAAATTAATATTACATATTGTTTAAATGAATTTGTACTAATTAATATTCATTATTTGATATAGTTTATTGTTATTTTAAAATGTATATATGGAGTTAAAAAATTAATAATTTTTTTTATTAATTATTAATAATATTTATATTTTATTTAAGATAAATTTAAAAATAATTTATTATTGTATATTAAATGTAAAATTTTATTCTATTAGAATTAATATTTATATTTATTGAAAATATCGAGAATTAATTTTTTGTTTTTTTGATTATTTAGTTATTCATAATTATTTTATTAATGTTTTATTTAATTTAATTACTATAACAAAAATTTTTTAAATTCAGGAGAATACCATATTGAAAAGTATTTTTTTTCCTTTTTAATTAAACAAACAGATAATTTCTCAAAAATAGCTATTTTTTTTGCTTCTTTAAAACCTAATATCATTAAAGCTGTATCCCAAGCATCGGCTTCTAGTGCAGAATTAGATATTATACTTACAGATAGTAAACTATTGTTTATTGGTTTTCCAGTAACAGGATTAATCAGATGAGATATTTTTTTATTATTTAATTTGTAGTAATTATGATAGACACCTGAAGTGCTAATAGATTTTCCGTTTAAATTAACTATAGTGTTAATAGTATTTTCTTTTTCGAATGGAGATAATATTCCTACAGGAATAATTTTATTTTTATCTATTGAATGGCTGATAACTACTCCTCCAATAGAAATAATATAGTTTTTAATTTTATAATTTTTGAGAATTTTTTTTATTTCTTCTGCAGCAAATCCTTCTCCCATTGTAGATAAATTAATTTTAATTTGTGATATATTTTTTGTAATATACGTTCCGGATATATTTTGAATTAATTGAATATTTTGTATTCCTGTTTTTTGAATAGTATTTTTAATTTTTTCTATTGAAGGATAATGTAGTATCTTATTTCCAGGACCAAACCCCCACATATTTATTAAATTTCCTATAGTAATATCTAATGCACCATGAGTTTTTTTCCCTATACACAGTCCTGTAAGAATTATTTTTTTTAAATTTTGATCGATTAATTTTGGTTGATTAGCTTTATATTGATTAAAAATAGATACAAATGATTTTTTATTCCAAGATGAAATTTGTTTTTCATAAATATTTAGCTTATGAGTAATATTTTTTTTTATAATGTTGATTTTTTTTTTTAGTTTCGATTTCTGGAATTGTAATTTTCCAATATGTACCCATTGTTTTACCTTGTATGGTCTGATATTTTTGTTTTATTTGGCATATATGAAGATTATATATTATGCAAAAAATATAAAATAATAAGTTTAAATTAATTGTTGTTAACATGTATTGTTCACCATGGTTTTTATTAATACTAAATAGTATCTGTATTATATTTATGTAATAGAATAAATTATTAAAAATTAGAATATTATTTTGCAATATATTATAGATTATTACAGTTTTTACTTTTTAAAATATTATTCAATTATTTCATTTTTATTGGTTGTATATTTTTTAAAATAGATTTTTATTTTTCATAAAAACTATTTTAAAAAATATATTTATGTTTAATTTTTTTAAAAATTGGAATTAATTTAATTATTTTTAATATAAATATTATTATATATAATGTTTATAATATTTAAAAAATTATTTTAAATTAATATTTATTAATTTATTTTAATAAAAAAAAATGTTTTTATTTCATTTTATTTTGTATTAATAATATTATTATATTTTATTAAAAAATTAGTTTTTTAATTATAAATACGATTTTTAACATAATTAATAGGATTATATAGAATATTCAGCAACTAAATAGGCTAATACAGTATATATTATTTTTTTATTGTATACTATTGTTCCAAATCTTACTTTTTTGGAATATATTGTAATTTGAGAATAGAATAATGAAAAAAATATACATAATAGTACAGGTGTTATTGACCATAACACTATTAATGTTTTGTAATATAGCGTATTCTAGTAATTTAGAAAAATCTATTTTAAAACCAGTAATTCCAAGTTTAGCACCTATGTTAGAAAGAATTATACCTTCTATTGTAAGTATTAATGTAGAAGGTGTTGTCTCTATTCGTAAACATCGTTTATCAGATTTTTCTCCATCATTATTCGATCCTAATTCGATTTTATATAAAAATACTTCTTTTTTACAATATTCATCTCTACATCTCAATTCTTATAAAAAAAATAGAATTTTTCATAAAAATTTTCATGCTTTAGGATCTGGAGTTATTATCAATTCTAAAGAAGGTTATGTAGTTACTAATAATCATGTAGTTGAAAATGTTAAAACAATAAAAGTAAATTTAAGTGACGGTCGTTGTTATTCAGCTAAGATAGTTGGCAGAGACCGTCGTTCTGATATTGCATTATTAAAATTAACAATAGCAAATAATTTAACTGCTATTACTATATCTAATTCGGATTTGGTCAAAGTTGGAGATTTTGCGATAGCTATTGGTAATCCTTATGGATTAGGAGAAACAGTTACATCTGGAATTATATCTGCTTTAGGTCGTAGTGGTCTGCATTTAAAAAATTATGAAAATTTTATTCAGACTGATGCAGCTATTAATCGTGGTAATTCTGGAGGTGCATTAGTTAATTTACAGGGTGAATTAATAGGTATTAATACGGCTATTTTAGCCCCTAATGGAGGTAATATTGGTATTGGTTTTGCAATTCCAAGTAATATGATCAGGCATGTTACTCAGCAAATTATAAAATATGGTCGTGTAACAAGAATTAAATTAGGTATTATTGGGACTGAATTAAATGCAGATATTGCTAAAATAATGAGATTAAATTCTTGTCGTGGAGCATTAGTAAGTGAAGTTTTAAAATATTCTTTAGCAGAGAAATCAGGTATAAAATCAGGTGATATCATTGTTTCAATTAATAAAAAATTTATATCTAATTTTTCAATGTTTCGTGCTGAAATGAGTATGTTTACCAAAAATACAAAAATTAGATTAGGAATATTAAGAAAAGGTTTCTTATATAAAATTGTATTTATATTAAAAGATGATATTAATCAGAAAATTTATTCTTTACAATCATATAAATTTCTTATAGGAGCTTTTGGTTGCAATTATTACAATTTTAAAAAAAATCAATTTATTAAATTATATTATGTTTTAAAAGATAGTTTAGCTTATGATCAAGGATTTAAACAGAATGATATTATTATTGATGTCAACAATTATATTATACATAATTTGAATAATTTAAAAATAATTTTATCTAAAAAAATTGATTTAGTTGTTTTTCATATCCAACGTGAAAATAACATAATTTATTTAGTATTACAAGAGTGATAATTCAAATATAGTCCGCCAATTAAATATTCAGGCGGACTAAAAATTATTTTTTAATATATTTTTATGATGAAGAATGTAATATTTATTGAATTTCTCTTAATAATTGATTTAATTCAACTTTTTTTAAAGTTTTGTTGTCTACAGTTTTTACTATAACTGCACAATATAAATTACATAATCCGGTTTTTGAAGGTAAAGTTCCTGAAACTACTACAGAATTTTTTGGTATTTTACCATAAAATATTTTATTTTTTTCTCGATCATAAATTTTAGTACTTTGTCCAATAAAAACACCCATAGAAATTACAGAACCTTCTTCAATGATTACACCTTCTACAATTTCAGAACGTGCTCCAATGAAACAATTATCTTCAATAATAGTAGGATTATTTTGCAAGGGTTCTAATACTCCTCCAATACCTACTCCACCTGAAATATGTACATTTTTTCCTATTTGAGCACATGAACCTATTGTAGCCCAGGTATCAATCATGGTATTTTGGTCAATATAAGCTCCTATGTTAATGTATGATGGCATTAATATTGTATTTTTAGCAATAAAAGCACCATGTCGAACAGTAGCTTGAGGAACAATTCTGACTTGTTCTTGTTGAAATTGTTCTTCAGTATATCTTTGATATTTTAATGGAATTTTGTCAAAATATGATTGTGTATCATTTTTTATGATTTTGTTTTTATTAAAATAAAAATTTAACAAAATAGCTTTTTTTAACCATTGATGTGTGATCCACTGATTATTAATTTTTTCAGAAACTCTTAACTGTCCTGTATTTAACATATCAATAACATATTTTATTTGTTTTTTTTCTGATTGGATATTTTTTTTAGTAATAATTTCATTTTTATTATCAAATATTGTTTCAATTATTTTTTGGTATTGATCCATTTTTTATCCTGATGGTATTTTCTAATGTATATTTGATACATTTGTTCATGTATTATATTTAATAAATTATATATTATAATTAATAAAGCATTTTTCTAGTTAATAAAAAATTTAGAAATATTTTCTTGATATTGTTTTGTTAGTACTTCACATCCGTTTTCAGTAACTAAAATTGTATGTTCATATTGTGCAGATAAACTACGATCTTTAGTTTTTACAGTCCACTGATCTTTCATTAATTTTATTTCTCTGCTTCCAGTATTCACCATGGGTTCAATTGTAAAAATCATATTTTTTTTTAAAACAATTCCTTGATCATCTCCTTCATAATGTAGTATTTGAGGTTCTTCATGAAAATTTTTTCCTATTCCATGTCCACAATATTCTTGAACTACTGAAAAATCATGTTTTTCGACATATTTTTGAATAGTTGTTCCAATTTTTTTTAAAGGTATGCCAGGTTTTATAATAGATAAGGATAAATATAAACTATTTAATGTTATTTGACATAATCTTTTTCCTAATATACTAGTTTTTTGTACAATATACATTCTAGAAGCATCACCGTAATATTGGTTTTTAAGTATAGCAATATCAATATTAACAATATCACCGATTTTTAAAATTTTTTTTGTATTTGGTATTCCATGACAAACAACATCATTAATGGAAATACATATTGATTTTGGATAACCTCGATATCCTAAACAAGCTGGTATAGCTTTTTGTACATTTTTGATATAATCATGACAAATTTGATTTATTTTTTCAGTATTCATATTAGGAATGATATATTCTTCAATCATATCTAAAACATTTGCAGCAAGTTGGCAAGATAATCTAATTTTTTCGATTTCTTGATTTGTTTTTATAGGAATTGTCATTTTTCAGAATTTTGAATAATTTATATGATTAAATATATTAATAGAAAAATATTTTAAAAAACATTTATATTTAAAATAATTAAAAATATGAATATAATTTTATAATTTTCATAATGAATAATTCATATTTTTTAATAGTTTTATTAAGATAATTTTTTATACTAACAATTGTTAGTATCATTAATTTCATTTATAATACATCAAATACAAAGATATTTGATATTATTAAATTTTTTTTTTGTATAATAATAATATATAATGAAAAAAATATATTTTGTTTTTTATTTAAAATTATGTTTTTATTAAAATAATAATTTTTTTGATTTATTAATTTTTTGATATATGGTTGAGGTTTATATGACAGTAATTTCGATGAGAGATATGTTAAAAGCAGGTGTGCATTTTGGTCATCAAACGCGTTATTGGAATCCTAAAATGAAACCATTTATTTATGGTTCTCGTAATAGAGTTCACATTATTAATCTAGAAAAAACTTTACCTATGTTTAATATATCTACATCAGAATTAAAAAAAATTTTTTTAAAAAAAGGTAAAATTTTATTTGTTGGTACTAAAAAAGCAGCCAGTGAAGGAATTAAAAATATTGCAATTAATCTTAATCAATTTTATGTTAATCATCGTTGGCTGGGTGGTATGTTAACTAATTGGAAAACTGTACGTCAATCAATTAAACGTTTGAAAGATTTAGAATTAGAATCGAATGATGGCACATTTGAAAAATTAACTAAAAAAGAAGCACTTATAAGATACAGAGAATTATATAAGTTAGAAAATAGTTTAGGTGGAATTAAAAATATGGGTGGTTTACCAGATGCATTATTTATAGTTGATGCAGAACATGAAAATATTGCAGTGAAAGAAGCAAATAATTTGGGAATTCCGGTGTTTGCTATTGTTGACACCAATTCTAATCCTGATGGGGTTGATTTTATTATTCCAGGTAATGATGATGCTGTACGTGCTATCAATTTATATTTAACTAGTATTACTGCAATTTTATTAAAGCATTCTGATAATATTAATAAAATAAGTATATGTGAGGTTTAATTAACTGATCATATTTCATTAAAATATTATTTTTATGATTAACATTTTATTATTCATGATTTAGTAATTTTTTATAAAATATCTTTAGTATATAATTTTTAGTATCAATGTTTTATTTTATTTATTGGATATAATTTTTTCAAGGAATTTAAAAATGATTTATTGTGTTACAGCTGTTTTAGTTAAAGCATTGAGACAACGTACTGGTGTTGGTATTATGGAATGTAAAAGAGCACTTTTAGAAGAAAATGGTAATCTTGAATTAGCTGTTGATAATTTAAGAAAAAATGGTTTAACTCGAGCATTAGAAAAGCGATCAAAAATTGCGTCACAAGGGTCTATTTTTGTTTATGTCAATAATAATATAGGTGCAATTTTAGAAGTTAACTGTGAAACTGATTTTGTTGCTAGAAGCATTGATTTTTTAAAATTTGGAAAAGAAATTATTCGAACAGCAGTGTTAAAAAAAATTTCAAATCTTGATATATTGAAAAATACATTTGAATCATTAAGATTAAATTTAATTGCAAAAGTTGCTGAAAATATTATTATTCGTAGATTTAAATTAATAGCAGGTCGTAATAAAATAGGTTCTTATGTTCATGTTTCTCGTATTGGTGTATTGTTAAATTCTAATTTAAATGATCTTGATTTAGTTAAAAAAATAGCGATGCATATTGCAGCTAGTAAACCAGAGTATATAAGCATAGAAGATATACCAAATGATGTTTTAGATCGAGAGAAAAAAATTCAACTGGATTTAGTAAAAAAATCTAAAAAATCTTTAATAATTACTCAAAAAATTGTTAATGGCAAGATGAGTAAATTTATGAGTGAAATTTCTTTATTAGAGCAAGATTTTATTTTAGATACTAAAATAAAAGTAAAAGATTTTTTAAATCAACATTCAGGAAGAGTGGAATCTTTTGTTCGATTTGAACTTGGCGATTCAATTAAATAATTATTTTTAAAAATTTTTAATTATTACTTCTATTTTTATGAATATACATTTTCATATTTTTATTTAATTAGGTTTACACAATAATGACCATTATGAAAAAAAATAAACCTATATATCGACGTATTTTATTAAAAATAAGTGGTCAAACATTACAAAAAAACATTAATGGATTTGGAATAGATATTCAATCAATTGATCGTCTTGTCAAAGAAATTAAAATTTTAGTAGATTATGGTGTAGAAATTGGATTAGTTATAGGTGGTGGTAATTTATTTCGAGGTTTTCATTTAAAACAATTAGGAGTAAATAAAATTATTTCTGATCAAATAGGCATTTTATCTACTGTGATCAATAGTTTAGCCGTGAAAGATGCAATTCATAGAGCATCTATGAATGTTCATTTAATGTCTGCAATTAAAATTAATGGTATTTGTGAAGGTTATGATTATGAAAAAGCTATTCATTTATTATCAAATCAACATGTTGTTATTTTTGCAGCAGGAATAGGAAATCCGTTTTTTACTACTGATTCAGCTGCATGTTTAAGAGGAATTGAAATTCAAGCTGATATTCTTCTTAAAGGAACTAAAGTCAATGGAGTATATAATTTAGATCCAGAAAAAAATTTAAATGCTGTTATGTATAAACAACTAAGTTATCATACGGTATTAAAACATGAATTTCAAGTAATGGATTTATCAGCTTTTACTTTAGCCAGGGATCATTGTTTGCCAATTCGTGTTTTTAATATTAATAAATCTGGAGCTTTGCATCGTATTATATTAGGAGAAAATGAAGGTACATTAATTACTACTTCTAATAATTAAATTCATTTGAGTTTTTTAGATAATTAATAATTTTAAATAAAAAAATAATTTTTTTATTTTTTATTAGTAATAAAAATTGTCTTTAGTAAATATTTATATATTTTATTAAATAAAAATAAATCTTGGATAGGTATATATATGATATTGGAATTACAACAAGATGCTGAGAATAAAATGATTCACTGTGTTACGTTATTTAAAAATAATATTAATAAATTAAGAACTGGTAAAGCTTCACCAGAAATATTAGATAGTATTCATATTAAATATTTTGGTGTAAATAAATTATTAAGAAATATATCTAATATATCTGTCGAAGATTCTCGTACTTTAAAAGTGCATGTTTTTGATAAATCAATTAGTATTTTAGTACAAAAATCCATTATAAATGCTGATTTAGGTTTAAATATTAGTCTTTTAGGAGATATAATTCGTGTTTCATTTCCAATTTTAACAGAAGAAAGAAGAAAAAAATTAATTAAATTAGTTCGTTTAGAAGCTGAGCAAAGTAGAATTGCTATTCGTAATATTCGTAGATTATTTAATGAAAAAATAAAAAAACTTTTAAAGAAGAATATTATAACTAAAGATTTAGATCATAGTAGTCAAATAAATATTCAAAATAAAACTAATCAATATATAAAAAATATAGATTGTGTTTTACTTAGTAAAGAAAAAGAGTTAATGACGTTTTAAATTTAGAATTGATGTTCTATGTTAGAAAAAGTATTATATTAATTTTTTATCAATATATAACATTTCATATATTAATGATAATGAATAATTTATTTTTATTTTGGAATGGCATTTTTTTTTTATAAATAATTATTTTTGTTACATTTAATAAATTCTTAATTAAATGATTATTTTTAGAAGGGTATTATTTTTTATTTTAAATATATACAATATTTTTAAAAAATTTTTTCAATTTTTTAAAAATATTGTATATATTTATTTATCATTAACATTATTTAGAATTTTATATTTTTTAAAAAAATTAAAAATATTAATATTTAATAAAAATAATATATAGTAATAAATTACTGTAAGATAATCATATGACCATTTTAATCAAAAAAATATTTTTAGTATTTTTAATATTATTTATGATAAGTATCAATCATAATATTCAAGCTAAAAATAAATGGAAAGTAGATAAAATTCAAGTTTTTGGTTTGCATAGAATATCATTGATTCATGTTTTGCATACAATTAAAATTCATGTTAATCAATTTATTTCACAAAAGAATATTGATGATTCTATTTATGCATTGTTTTTAACAAAAGAATTTGAAAAAATTAAAGTATTTAAGTCTAATCATACTATTATTTTTCAATTACAAGAAAGATTAATTATTTCAAAAATTGATTTCTATGGTACAAAAATTTTTTCTTTGAAAATTTTAAAACAAAAATTAAAGGAATTAGGAATTGTTCAAGGTCATAGTTTTGATTTGTTTGCTATTGATGTTTTTAAAAAACAAATAAAAAATTTTTATCAGAAAATAGGAAAATATCAATTTAAAATACAGATTTTATATAAAATATTACCTAATAGTTGTGTTGATTTAAAAATATCTTTATTTGATGGTTATTTTTATATATTAAATGAATTAGAAATTACAGGAATCAAACATTTTTCATTAATAAAAATTAAAAATTTATTAAATACTAAAAAAAAAATATCAAAGTGGAATATTATAGGAGATAAATATTATTATCCTAATAATATATCAGAAGATTTGCAAAAAATACAAAATTTTTATTTCAATCATGGTTACATTCATTTTTTTGTTCATTCAATAAAATTACCTGTTATTAATAATAAAAAGATGATTTCAGTATTTATAAATGTACATGAAGGATATAGGTTTAATCTTTCTGATATTTTAATACATGGTGATTTATCATATTATTGTAATAAAATTATTAGAAAATTTCATTTTAAACATGGAGAACCTTATAATTTAATTAAGATTAATTATTTAAAATATGAATTATTAAAAATTTTTGTACAAAATGGATTTAATGATGCAAAAATAATTATTATTCCTGAAATAAATGAAGATAAACATGATGTAAAAATTCATGTGAATCTTTATACTGGTATTCGTTATATGATTCATAAAATTTATTTTAAGGGTAATCAATACACTAAAAATTCAATTTTGCGTAATATAATAGGAATTTCTGAAGGAGATGTTTTTAGAAAAAAAGATTTTTATCATGCACAACAAATATTACAACAAACAGGTTTTTTTAAAAATATTAATGTTGATATACATACTATTCCTAATTTAAATAATCAAGTAGATATAATATTTGACATAAAAGAAAATAATACTGGTTCGTTCAATTTTAGTTCTGGTTATGGATTTGAAACTGGGGTTAATATAAATTTAAATTTAAATCAGAATAATTGGTTTGGTTCAGGACAATTATTTTCAATTAATACATTAAATAATAATTACCAAACTTATGGAGAAATAGTATTAGATAATCCTTATTGGTCTAATAACAATAAAACATTAACAAATCGTATTTTTTATGATCAATTCAAAGGTGGTTATAGTCATTTTTCAAATTATACCGATACTAGTTATGGTTTTGATTCTAATATAGGATATGTTTTAAATGAAAATAATAAATTGCAGTTTGGAATAGGGTATGTGCATAATGGAATAGCTTATATTAAATCTACAGTATTGACCGATTATGATTTTTTTAAAAAACACAAAAGATGGAAAGTGAAAAAAAATGTATATCATATTACTGATGATTTTACTTTAAATTTTTTTTTAGATAGTTTTTATCCCTTTTTTTATAATTCAGATTGGTTAAAAAATTTTTTTAATATAACTGGCAAAATTACTATTCCTGGATCAGATAATAATTTTTTTAAGTTATTAGTGGAAAACCAACAATCGTTTTTTTTAGATAAACAAAAATTATTTAGATTGTTATTTCATTCTCGTTTAGGAATCGGTGATTCATGGATATCAGATACAAAAATGCCATTTTATGAAAATTTTTATGCTGGTGGATCGCATTCAGTACGTGGTTTTGCAATTAATAGTATAGGTCCAAAAATTAATACATATAATACTAATATTCATTCTTGTTCAAAATCGAATAAAAATGAAAATTGTTATATTTATAATTTTATTGGAGGAAATCGAATGCTGATCACGAATTTAGATTTATTTATAACTAATTTATTTTGTAAGAATGTAAATCAAAATAAATTTAATACTTCACTTTTTTTCGACTTAGGAACAGTTTGGGATACAAATTGGAAAAACATGTTAAATAATAATACTTCAAATAATTCTTTAAGTTATAAAAACCCTAATAAAATTCATAGTTCTGTTGGTTTATCATTAAAATGGAAATCATCATTAGGAGAAATATCTCTTTCTTATGCAGAACCAATAGGTACTTATAATAAGTATAAAATAGAAAAGTTTCAATTTAATATAGGGAAAATATCTTAAATAAATATTTTAAATTTTACAAAATTGTTTTTATTAATTCATGTATCTATTGATTATTGATTTTATTTTAATGAGTATAATTATGTATGAAAATAATATATTCGATTTAGATTTTATTTTTAATGCATTACATCATAGATATCCTTTTTTATTAGTAGATCGTATTATAAAATTTGAAAAAGATAATTTTATTATATCTATTAAAAATGTTACTATTAATGAATATTATTTTCAAGGACATTTTCCAATAAAAAAAATTGTTCCTGGTATTTTATTAATAGAATCTATAGCTCAAACAGCAGGTATTTTTTTATTTCAAAATAATATTTCTCAAAAATGTGCTAAAAAATATTATTTATCTAGCATTCATAAAGCTCAATTTAAAAAACCAGTAATTCCAGGAGATCAAATGATTATTAAAGTCATATTAGATCAATTTTTTAAAAATTTTTACAAATTTAATGCTTTGATAAAAGTTGATAATAATATTGTTTGCAAATCTATTATCACGTGTACTAATTTTTAAACATCATAAAATTATATTTATTAAATATATTGATAAAAATATTTTTAAAAAATTATTTTTTTATCGATTCAATAAGATTAATATCGTTTAATATTAATTTTAATTAAAATAAGTTAAAAATATGATTCAATATAATTTTTCTATAAAATCTTGTTTAACTGCTGGTGTAGATGAAGTGGGTTGTGGATCATTAGTAGGTAATATTGTAAGTGCTGCAGTTATTTTGAATAATATTAATTTTATTAATAATCTGAAGGATTCTAAAAAATTATCTATTAAAGAGCGATCACAGATATCTATTGAAATAAAAAAAAAATCAAGATGTTGGAGTCTAGGTTACGTCAACACTGAAGAAATAGAAAGATTAAATGTTTTTTATGCGAGATTATTAGCTATGTCTCGTGCCATTCAAAATTTAACGATATCTCCTGATTTTATTTTTTTTGATGGTAAACATATTCCTCAAGTTTCTATTCCATCGATGGCTATAGTTCGAGGAGATAATATTATTCCTGAAATTAGTGCTGCTTCAATTTTAGCAAAAGTAGAAAGAGATAATGAAATGATTAATTTACATAAACATTACCCAGAATATAATTTTAAAAAAAATAAAGGGTATCCTACTAAAGCTCATTTATCCGCTTTGTCAAAATATGGTATAACTATTTTTCATCGATTTAATTTTTCTCCTGTTAAAAAATTTTTATAAAACATATGGTATAAAAATAATACATTACAAATAAAAATAATTGGTAAGATAAAGAATGTATAATACTCAATTTGTTCATCTTCGTATACATAGTGATTATTCTTTAATAGATGGATTGTCTAAACCGGATAAATTAGTTCAACATGTATCTAATTTAAATTTTCCAGCGATGGCTATAACCGATTTTGGAAATTTTTATGGTATTATTAAATTTTATAAATCTGCTTATCTTGCAGGAATTAAACCAATTATTGGTGTTGATGTTAATATTCGGTCAAACATATTTCCAAATAAATTAACTAAATTAACTTTATTTGCTGCTAATAATCAAGGATATTATAATTTAATTATTTTAATATCTATGTCTTATCAGAAAGGTTATAAAAATTCTATTTTATCAGTATATATTGAACAAGAATGGTTATTAAAATATAAAAATGGATTAATTATTTTATCTGGAGGTATTTTTGGTGATTTAGGGATGAGTTTATTAACAAATAATAATAAATTAATTTTTAATTGTATATCTTTTTATAAAAAATATTTTCCTGATAATTATTATATTGAATTAACTAGAACTAATCGTATTAATGAAGATATTTATTGTAAAAAAGCTGTTTTAATAGCATTAAAAACTCATATTCCTGTTGTTGCAACAAATGATGTTCGTTTTATAAATAAAGAAGATTTTGATGCTCATAATGTACGTGTAGCTGTTCAAAAAGGTATTTCAATTAATAGTGCTTATTTATTACAAGAATATACATGTGAACAATATTTAAAAACAGAAGATGAAATGTGTAAATTGTTTTCAGACATTCCTCAAGCTTTATTTAATACTGTTGAATTAGCAAAAAGATGTAATGTAACAATTCGTTTAGGAGAATATTTTTTACCTCAGTTTCCTACTGGAAAAATGAATACTAAAAATTTTTTAATTTTAAAATCTAAAGCTGGATTAGAAAAAAGATTAAAAATTATTTATCCGGATAAAAATTTAAGAATATTAAAAAGAAAGAAATATGATTTAAGATTAGACAACGAGTTAAATGTAATTAATAAAATGGGTTTTCCTGGTTATTTTTTAATTGTTATGGAGTTTATACAATGGTCTAAAAATAACAATATTCCAGTTGGACCAGGAAGGGGTTCAGGGGCTGGATCATTAGTAGCATATGCTTTAAATATTACAGAACTAGATCCTTTATCTTTTGATTTGTTATTTGAAAGATTTTTAAATTCTGAAAGAATTTCTTTACCAGATTTAGATATTGATTTTTGTATTCAAAAACGAGATCAAGTAATTGAACATGTTGCTAGTATTTATGGTCGTGATTCAGTTTCTCAAATTATTACATTTGGGACTATGACTGCTCGAGCAGTTATTAAAGATGTAGGTAGAACATTAGGTTATCCGTATGGATTTTTAAATAGAGTTTCTAAATTAATTCCATTAGATCTTAGAATAACATTAGATAAAGCTTTATCTACATGTTCGGAATTAAATAATTTATATAAAATTAATCCAGACGTAAAAATATTAATTAATATTGCAAAAAAATTAGAAGGGGTGACTCGTAATATTAGCAAACATGCTGGTGGTGTTGTTATTTCTCCTACTAAAATTATTAATTTTTCACCATTATATTATGATGAAACAGGAAATAATCAAGTTACACAGTTTGATAAAAATGATATTGAAAATGTTGGTTTACTTAAATTTGATTTTTTAGGTTTAAGAACTTTAACAATTATTCATTCTGCTGTTAAAATGATTAATAATAATTATTATAATCAAGAAAAAAATAATTATGTTGATATAAATTTAATTTCTTTAAATGATAAAAAATGTTTTAATTATTTACAAAAAGCAAAAACTACTGCTGTTTTTCAATTAGAATCAACAGGAATGAAAGATTTAATTAAAAGATTAAAACCTGATACGTTTGAAGATATTATTGCTTTAGTCGCTTTATTTAGACCAGGTCCTTTGCAATCTGGAATGGTGGATAATTTTATTAATCGAAAACATGGTTTAGAAAAGATATATTTTCCAGATAAAAAATGGCAACATATATTATTAAAACCAATTTTAGAATCTACTTACGGTGTTATTTTATATCAAGAACAAGTAATGAAAATAGCTCAAGTTTTAGCTGGTTATACATTAGGACACGCTGATATTTTTCGAAGAGCAATGGGTAAAAAAAATCCAGAAGAAATGTCTAGACAGCGTTCTATATTTCAAGCAGGAGCACAAAAAAATGGAATTAATAGTAATTTATCGATTAAAATTTTTGATTTGTTGGAAAAATTTGCTGGATATGGTTTTAACAAATCACATTCGGCGGCGTATGCTTTAGTATCTTATCAAACTTTATGGTTAAAAGTAAATTATCCATCTGAATTTTTATCTTCAGCAATGAATTCTGAGATAGACAATACAAATAAATTAATGATTTTAATTGATGAAGTCTTTACAATTGGTATTGTTGTATTGCCTCCAGATGTAAATTATAGTGAATTTTATTTTTATGTTAATCAAAAAAAAGAAATTATTTATGGTTTAGGAGCAATTAAAGGAATAGGTAAAAATATTATATTGTCTATTTTAGAATCTAGAAAAAAATTCGGAAAGTTTAATGATATTTTTGATTTTTGTTTACGTTTAGATTCAAAAAAAATAACTCGTAGAATTTTATTAAAATTGATTATGTCTGGATCATTTGATTCTTTTAATATTCATAGATCTGCTTTAGTCGATATCTTAAATAATGTTATATATGCTACAAAACAATATATTATCGAAAAAACCAATAAACAAAATAACATATTTGGTAATATACATTATGAGTTTCAAAAAATTACAAAAAGTATTATTCAATCATCTTCTACTTGGTCAGAAAAACAAAAATTAAATTTTGAAAAAGAAACATTAGGGATTTATCTTACTGGACATCCAATTAATGAATATTTATATGAATTACTTCATTATACTCGTGGCTTTCGTATTAAAGATGTATTTTTAATTATACGTAATAAAACAAGTTGTATTATTGCTGGTATAGTAACAGATATTAAAAAAAAAATTACTAAAAATAATGATAATTTTTATATTTTACAAATAGATGATAAATCACATAGAATTGAAGTGATTATTTTTTCTAATTTAATAAAAAAATATCATAATTTATTGTTTAAAGATAATATATTAATTATTAAAGGTTATGTTGTAATTGATAAGGTAGCTAATTATTATAAAATAATTGCAGTACATATTATTAATTTAGATACTGCTAGACAAAAATATGTAAAAAAGATTGTTCTCTTCTTAAACATAGAAATGAATGAATTATTTTTAAGTAAATTATATAAAATATTAGAAAAGTATGTTGGTGGTCCTATTCCAATTTATATTAGTTATCAGAATAAAAAAAAAGTTTTTTTAAAATTTCCGTTAAATATTCAATGGTGTGTTTTTCCAAATGAAAAATTAATTTCTGATATTAATATAATGAAGGATATAAAAAAAATTCAATTTGATTTTAAATAGATTATTTTTAATATATTTTATTCAAGATAAAATTTTATTTTATAGTATTTCTTTAATAAAATTATTTATATCGTTTATATTAATCATATTTTTTATAGTACTATTCCTGTAATGATATTCAATATTGTTGTTTTTTAAATTTGTCTCGCTAATAATTAGTTGATGAGGAATCCCGATTAAATCCATTTGAGAAAAAATTATTCCTATTTGTTCGTTTTTATCATTAAATAAAACATCAATTTTATTATTAATTAATGTTTGATATAATGATTCTGAAATTTTTTGAACTATTTTTGATTTATATAAATTAATAGGTATAATTGCAATTTGAAATGGAGCTATTAAATTTGGCCATATAATTCCTTTATTATCATTGTTTTGTTCGATAATTGCAGCAACAATTCTAGTTATTCCTATTCCATAGCATCCCATACTTAAATTTTTATTTTCACCTCTTTTATTTTGTATATTTGCTTTAAAAATAGAAGAATATTTATTTTCTAATTGAAATATATGTCCAATTTCTATACATTGTTGTATTTTTAATATTTCTTTTTTTTCATTAAAAATATTTTTATCAAAATTGGTATCAATATTTTTGCTTATATCTAGAATCTGAGATTCTTTAAAAAAATTTTTCCAAATTTCATTAATATTAATCAAATGTTCATTTATTTTAATCCAATTTATATTTTTTAATGAATTTATAACAGATAAATCAGTAATAAGGAAAATATTATTTAACGTTTTTTTTAGATCTTGTTTTTGATTTTTAATAAATTCATTTTGTTCATCCTTTGAAGCATATTCAAGTGGGTTAATAATTATATCAATTTTCTCTAATTGTTTAAAATTTATTATGTGATTATTTTTTATGGCTACAGCAATAAATTTATCTTTTAGTTGATTTTCTTTTGCTTTTAATAAAATAATTTTTATTATTTTATTCAAATATAATTGATTTATTGTACTGATAATATTTTTTTGATTTTTTTGTATAATATTCTTTAAAAGAGATTGTGTAATTGATGGGTTGATATTAATATTTTCTGTATAATTAGATTCTTGAGAATACATAATCGTATCTTCTCCATTTTTTGAAAAAGCTTGAAATTCATGTGAAATTTCTCCTCCCATTATGTTTGAATCAGCTTTGACTGATCTATATTGTAATTTTAATTTATCAAAAATTTTTATATAAGTCTCGTGCATTATATGATACATTTTTGTTAATGATAATTTATTTAAATGAAAAGAATATGCATCTTTCATAATAAATTCACGTGATCTAATGACTCCTGAACGTGGTCGAATTTCATCTCTAAATTTATTTTGTATTTGATATAATAATATAGGTAGTTGTTTATAAGAATGTATTTCATTTTTTATTAAATAAGTAACTATTTCTTCATGTGTAGGAGCAAGAACAAATTGATGATTTTTACGATCGCATAATTTAAATAATTCATTCCCATATGTTGTCCATCTTTTACTTTCATGCCATAAGTTAGCAGGTTGAATAGCAGGCATATATATTTCTATTCCTCCTATTTTTTGTATTTCTGTATGTATAATTTTTATAATTTTATTTAATACTTTTATACCTGTTGGTAACCAAATGTATATACCGGAAGATAATTGTCTTATCAAACCAGCTCTTAACATTAATGTATGACTATCATTTTCTATATTTATTGGTTTTTCTTTCATAGTAAAAAGTAAATATTTGGTTGTTTTCATAAAAGTATCTCTAATTATTTTCTATAAGTAATTTTATATGTATAAAACATTATAAATTTATTTTAATTTGTATTAGAATGTTATTTTAAAATTTTTAATCTAAAATATATCAAGTATATATTTTGATCATTATTTTTAATGTAATCACCGCTATATATATCATATTTTATAAATAAAATATTTATTAATGAATATTTAATATTTTTAATTAGTGTAGTTATAAAAATATTTTATATAAACAGTTTTGATTTTTATTTTATTATAATCAGTGATCTTTATAGTAAATTAACAAAGGGAGTAATTGTGCATCGTGATAATAATGAAGAAAAAACAGAACAACCTACTAATTATAGATTACTTAAGGCTCAAAAAAAAGGAATAGGTAATAAGTATTCTCGTGAATTAAATTCAATCTTAATTTTGTTGATGGCTTTAATTAGTTTTAAATTATATATTCCAAATATTTTTTTTGAATTAAAAAAAATTATGTTTACTTGTTTTCATTTTAATGATTTTAATTTAAATGATTATAATTATACTATATTAATGTTATTGAATATGTTAAAAAAAATTTTTTTTATTTTTACACCTATAATAATATTATTAATTTTGATTATTGTGATTACTCCATTATTATTTAATAGTAAAAAATTAAATTTTTTATCTTTAAAATTTAATTTAACTATCTTAAATCCTATTAATGGATTGAAAAAAATTTTTTCATTACAAGTTATTATAGAATTTTTTAAAACAATATTAAAAGTATTTTTTATAATGAGTGTTTGTTTATTTTATTTATGGACATATATGCCAAATATATTATCATTATTATTTATAGATAGTATATTAGATGCATTGTATTTTGGCATTCATCAACTATTTGTTTGTTCTTTATTATCTATAATAAGTATGATACCAGTAGTTTTTTTTGACGTTATTTTTCAATATTTTAATTATTATAAAAATTTACGTATGAGTCGTCAAGATATACGTGATGAATTTAAACAAATCGAAGGTGATCCATTAATCAAACTTCGAATTCGTCAAGTGATGAAAGCTAATATACAAAAACGTATGATGATAGATTTACCTCAAGCGAATGTAATAATCAAAAACCCGATACATTATGCAGTAGCATTACAATATAATGAGAAAAAAATGAATGCACCGAAAATTTTAGCTAAAGGAGCTGGTGAATTAGCATTAAAAATTTGCAAAATAGGAGAACAGCATAGTATTCCAATACTTTCTTCACCAGCATTAGCTCGTACTTTATATCTTTATACAGAAATCGGACAATATGTTCCTAGTAAATTATATACTATGGTTGCAGAAGTATTAGCATGGGTATGGAAATTAGAAAAATGGAAAAAAGAAGGAGGAGATTATCCTTTGAAACCAAACATTTCTTTTGTTCCAGATGACATTAATTATATTAGAGAGAATACAAAAGATGGCTAATTTTGTTTCTTTTTTTCAACAATTAAAAAATTTTAAAAATTCTCAATGGCAAATATTAGTTGGTCCTATATTAATATTAATAATCTTGTCTATGATGGTTTTACCGTTACCATCTTTTTTGTTAGATATTTGTTTTACATTTAACATAGCTTTATCCATTATTATATTACTAGTTTCAATATTTACTAGAAATACATTAGAATTTACAGCTTTTCCAACTATTTTGTTGTTGTCTACATTATTAAGATTAGCTTTAAATGTGGCATCTACTAGAATTATTCTTTTAAATGGACATACTGGTTCTACTTCTGCTGGTTATGTTATTGAAGCTTTCGGTCATTTTTTAGTTGGTGGAAATTTTGCAATAGGTACAATTGTTTTTATTATTTTAGTAATTATTAATTTTATGGTTATTACCAAAGGTGCTGGGAGAATTGCAGAAGTTGGTGCTCGTTTTGTTTTAGATGGAATGCCAGGAAAACAAATGGCAATTGATGCAGATTTAAATGCTGGTTTAATTGGTGAAAAGGAAGCAAAAATTCGAAGACAAGAAATTAGTCAAGAAGCAGATTTTTATGGTTCTATGGATGGTGCGAGCAAGTTTGTGAGAGGAGATGCTATGGCTGGGATATTAATTATGGTAATTAATATTTTTGGTGGTTTAATTATTGCCATAGGACAACATCATATGATTTTAGAACAGGCAGCTAAAGTATATACATTATTAACCATCGGAGATGGATTAGTTGCTCAAATTCCAGCTTTAGTTATTTCTACTGCATCAGGTGTAATTGTTACTAGAGTTAGTACGCATCAAAATGTTGGAGAACAAATAATTAGTCAATTATTCTGTGATTTTCGTGTAATTTTTTTAAGTTCATTAGTATTGGGGGTATTCGGATTAGTACCAGGTATGCCTAATATGGTTTTTCTTTTATTTACATGTTTGTTATTATTTTTATCTTGGAAATTATATATTCATTATGAAAAATTACAATTATCTCAACTATCATTAGATCATAATGGATCAGAAAAAAATGAGTCTTTAATAAAGGATGCTTCATGGAATGATGTAGATTTAGAAGATGTAATAACAATTGAATTAGGAGAAAAGTTATTACCTATGATTGACATGGATATTGATGGAGATTTACAAAAACGCATTCGTTCAATTCGTAAAAAATTTGCTAAAGAAATTGGTTTTCTTCCTCCTCGTATACATATTTATCATAATAATGGATTATCTAGTAGTAGTTATAAAATTTTTATTAAAGGTTTAGAATTAGGATCAGGGGAAGTTTTTTATAACCGTTTTATGGCTATTGATCCAGGTAATTTAAATTTTGTTTTATCTGATGAGTTTACGAGAGATCCTACGTTTAATTTGCCAGCATATTGGATTGACTTGGATTTAGTAGAAGATGCTAATAAAAAAGGATTTACTGTAGTAAAACCTAGTATTATTATTGCAACTCACTTAAATGATTTAATATTCAAATATATTCATGAATTATTTGGCAGACAAGAAGCGCAGTTTTTATTAGAACATATTTCTAAAAAAATGCCAAAATTGATAGAAGATTTTATTCCTAATGTAATTAGTTTAACAGTATTTCATAAAATAATTTATAATTTATTATCGGAAAATATTTCTATTCGAGATATGAGAACTATTATAGAAACTATATTAGAACAGAATGTTAATATTAATAATCAACATCAAGAATTAACATCTATAGTTCGTATAGCTTTAGGAAAAACTATTACACAAAAATTTTTCCCTAAATCATTAAGTGTAATAAAAGTAATAGGTTTACATATAGAATTAGAACGTATATTATTACAAATTTTGCAATCTAGTAGTGGATGTATTGAACCTAATTTATCAGAAAGGTTATTAAATCAAACAGAAATTGCTATTAATCAGCAAAAATTACTTAACTTATCTATTATTTTATTAGTTAATCATTCATTGCGTTTGTTTTTGTCTAATTTTTTACGTCAAAAATTTCCTGAATTAGTAGTTTTGTCTCATATGGAAATTGTTGATAATCGTGAAATAAAAATTACTACTGTTATTGGTTCTTATCAATCAGACGTATAATTTTTATTAATAATAATACAATATCATTGCGATTGTTATTAATAATTAAATTTAATATAAATATTTTTATAGATAAAATATTCTTACATCAGTTAAACACGTAAACATAATAAAAAACTAGTTTTTAATCTTTTTGATTTTAAAATAAAAATTATTTTTTTTTATGAACGTGTTTTTACTTTATTAATATATTAAATATATAAAAAAATATATAAAATTATAAAAAACGTATTGTTTTAATACCTAATAGATATAATCCTTTTTTAATTGTTTTAGCAGTTAATAAAGATAATTTTAATCTACTTAAAGTGACATTGCTTTCGGATAAAAAAAGAATTGGATAATTTTGATAAAAATTAGAATATAATACTGATAATTCATATAGATATTGACATATTAAATGGGGGTATCCGCTTTTTTTTACTTGTTCTATTGTTTCTTCAAATTGTAAAATTTTTAATCCTAATTTTTTTTCTAGTTTTTGTTTTAAATTAATCCCATTTGGTAATTTGAACATAGATATATTACCTTTTCTAAAAATAGATAATATTCTAGTATAAGTATATTGAATATATAGAGCAGTATTACCTTCCAGTAATAAAATTTGATTCCAATTAAAAATATAGTTACTTGTTCTATTTTTTGATAAATCTGCATATTTAATGGCTCCAATACCTATTTTTGCAGATTTATTTTGAATTTCTTCTTCAGATAATAAAGGATTTTTGTTTTTTATAATAATTTTAGTTCTTTCAATAGATTCTTTGATTAAATCTGTTAATTTTATAGTATTACCACTTCTAGTTTGAAATGGTTTGTTATTGTTAGATAATATCATTCCAAAATAATGATGTATAATTTGAATATTATCATTAATGTAACCTGCTTTTTTTGCTATTTCACATATATTTCTTAAATATGGCACTTGTCTAGAGTCAGTATAATAAAAAATTTTATGTGCATTTAAAATATTAGAACGATATTTTAAACAAGCAAGATCGATACTAGCATATAAAGAAGCACCGTCTTTTTTTTGAATGACTACACCCATAGTATGATTTTTTTTATTTTTCATATTATCAATTAATACGACAATAGAATTATTTTTTTCTACTGCTAATTTTTTTTTTTTTAAATCTTGTATGATATCAGGTATCATATTATGATATGCACTCTCTCCTTTTATATCTTTATTTCTTAAAGTGGTATTTAATATTTTATATATTTTTTCATTTTCTATTATTGTTACATTGACTATTCTTTTCCATAGTAAATATATTTTTTTGTCTTTTTTTTGTAATTTAACTACATATTTTCTAGATAATTCTGCAAAATATTCATTATCTAAATACATTTTTTTTGATAATTTATAATATTTTTCTAATGCTTTTAAATTAATTTTTTTTAATGTATTGATTTTTTTTTCATTCTGTAAATACGCTAACAGTATTCCAAATTGAGTCCCCCAATCACCGATATGATTTGCTCTAATAACTTTATGACCATAAAACTCCATAATTTTTACCATAGTATCTCCAATTATTGTTGAACGTAAATGTCCAACATGCATTTCTTTGGCTATATTTGGAGAAGAATAATCTATAACAATTTTTTTTGGGTTTTTAGAATGATAAATGCCTAAACGAGAACATTGTATAATTTCTTCTAATTTTTTTTCAATCCAAGTGGTTTTTAAATAAATATTTATAAAACCTGGCTCAGATATTTCAATATGATCACAAATATTATATAAACAAATATTCGCAATAACTTTTTTAGCTAAGATCATTGGTGAAATTGTTAAATTTTTAGCGATTTTCATAATTCCATTGATTTGATAATCTCCTTTTTGTTTTTTTAATGATTGAATTATCACCGGATCATAGTGTTGTGGAATACCACTATTAATTAATGCTAATTTAACATGTTTAGATAAAATTTTTTGTATATTCATTGTTTTCCTAATATATATTGATATTTTAATTTAAATATGTATTAATCATAAAAAATATTTTATAAAAAATATTAAAAATGATTCATTGTTTAATGATATACGTATATTATAAATTTTAAAAATTAAAATATATATAATTTTGTATTTTTAACAAAATAAAAAGATAAAAAGATTGACTTTTATAATAAATAATGTATTATGAATAAAGTTTCATTATCTGTTGCTCTTTAAAAATATCAGAAAATCTATGTGGGCACTTAAAAAATTAATTGATTAGTTATTTTAAATTTATTTAAATCTCATTTTATTGGGATTAAAACAATTTTTTCAATTGAAGAGTTTGATCATGGCTCAGATTGAACGCTGGCGGCAAGCCTAACACATGCAAGTCGAGCGGCATCGAGAAAAAAGTTTACTTTTTTTGGCGGCGAGCGGCAAACGGGTGAGTAATATCTGGGGATCTGCCCTAAAGTGGGGGACAACTACTAGAAATGGTGGCTAATACCGCATAATGTTGAAAAACCAAAGTAGGGGACTTTTATTTATTTTTTTAAGCCTTACGCTTTTGGATGAACCCAGACGAGATTAGCTTGATGGTGAGGTAATGGCTCACCAAGGCAACGATCTCTAGCTGGTCTGAGAGGATAGCCAGCCACACTGGAACTGAGACACGGTCCAGACTCCTACGGGAGGCAGCAGTGGGGAATATTGCACAATGGGCGAAAGCCTGATGCAGCTATGCCGCGTGTATGAAGAAGGCCTTAGGGTTGTAAAGTACTTTCAGCGGGGAGGAAAAAATAAAAGCTAATAACTTTTGTTCTTGACGTTACCCGAATAAGAAGCACCGGCTAACTCCGTGCCAGCAGCCGCGGTAATACGGAGGGTGCGAGCGTTAATCAGAATTACTGGGCGTAAAGAGCACGTAGGCGGATTGTTAAGTCAGATGTGAAATCCCTAGGCTTAACCTAGGAACTGCATTTGAAACTGGCAAACTAGAGTATCATAGAGGGAGGTAGAATTCTAGGTGTAGCGGTGAAATGCGTAGATATCTGGAGGAATACCTGTGGCGAAAGCGACCTCCTAAATGAATACTGACGCTGAGGTGCGAAAGCATGGGTAGCAAACAGGATTAGATACCCTGGTAGTCCATGCCGTAAACGATGTTGACTTGGAGGTTGCTTCCTAGAGGAGTGACTTCCGAAGCTAACGCATTAAGTCAACCGCCTGGGGAGTACGGTCGCAAGGCTAAAACTCAAATGAATTGACGGGGGCCCGCACAAGCGGTGGAGCATGTGGTTTAATTCGATGCAACGCGAAAAACCTTACCTGGTCTTGACATCCACAAAATTTTATAGAAATATAGAAGTGCCTTCGGGAATTGTGAGACAGGTGCTGCATGGCTGTCGTCAGCTCGTGTTGTGAAATGTTGGGTTAAGTCCCGCAACGAGCGCAACCCTTGTCCTTTGTTGCCATCGGGTTAAGCCGGGAACTCAGAGGAGACTGCCGGTTATAAACCGGAGGAAGGTGGGGACGACGTCAAGTCATCATGGCCCTTACGACCAGGGCTACACACGTGCTACAATGGCGTATACAAAGAGATGCTACTCTGCAAAGACAAGCCAACCTCAAAAAGTTCGTCGTAGTCCGGACTGGAGTCTGCAACTCGACTCCACGAAGTCGGAATCGCTAGTAATCGTGGATCAGAACGCCACGGTGAATACGTTCCCGGGCCTTGTACACACCGCCCGTCACACCATGGGAGTGGATTGCAAAAGAAGCAGGTTGCTTAACCTTTTGGATGGCGCCTACCACTTTGTGGTTCATGACTGGGGTGAAGTCGTAACAAGGTAACCGTAGGGGAACCTGCGGTTGGATCACCTCCTTACAAAAATACACTTTTAATTTTAAAGTGTCCACATAAATTATCTGATATTTATTTATATTTATACAGGCTTGTAGCTCAGTTGGTTAGAGCACACCCCTGATAAGGGTGAGGTCGGTGGTTCAAGTCCACTCAGGCCTACCAATATCACAAAAAATGGGGCTATAGCTCAGCTGGGAGAGCGCCTGCCTTGCACGCAGGAGGTCAGCGGTTCGATCCCGCTTAGCTCCAAAAAAAATTATTTATAATTGTTTTTTATTGTTCTAATCAAAATAAAATTGTCATATGATTTCTTTTCTAATTTTTTATTTTTTATTCTAGACAAATGCAGAAAAACATTTATTTTTTTTTCTAAACCTATTGTGCTTGGTAAAGTTATTTTTTTGTATTTTATTTTATTTATTAAATTATAGTATTCGATTATATTTTTTTCATTTGGAAATAATTTTTTTGAAAATTCTAAATTTTTTTTTGTATATTCGTGAGCAGGACATATAATTGTTTTATTAGGTAAAATTGAAAATTTTTTTAGGGATAAAAACATCATCATATAATTTTTTTTGTATATATTACCACATCCTCCTGAAAATAATGTATCACCACAAAACAAATATGGATTTATATAATAAGATAAATGTCCGATTGTATGTCCAGGAGTGTATATTACATGGAATATTTTATCTAATAAATAAATTTTTTCCCCTCCAAAAAGAACATTATTTATTCCAAATTTTATAGATTCTATTGGTCCATATACTTTTATTTTTGGAAAACAAAAAATTAATTCATTAATTCCAGCAACATGATCAATATGATGATGAGTGATTAATATTGCTTTTGGTTTCAAATTTAATTGAATAATTTTTTTAAATACTGGTAAAAAATCTCCAGGGTCTATAATTACACATGATTGATCTGATTGATTTAATATCCATACATAATTATCATTGAGAATAGAAACTATATTTAAATTCATCATCGAATTAATATTTTTATTAATATATCACATATTATATATTATTTGTTAAAAATAATATATAATATGTGATATATTAATAAAAATATTAATTCGATGATGAATTATTAATATTATCTATATATCCAAAATCTATCAATGATGGATTTTTTGCTGACATTTTTGCTAATAAATCACATTTCTCATTTTCAATATATCCTGAATGACTATTAATCCATATCCATTGAATTTTATGAATTTTCATTATTGTGTTTAATTTAGTCCATAAATCTAAATTTTTTATTAATTTGTTGTTATTGTTTCTCCAATTTTTTTTTTTCCAATTTTTTAACCAAATGGATACACCTTTTTGAACATATTGACTATCAGTAATAATTTTTATTTGACACATTTCCTTTATTTTTTCTATTCCTATAATAACACTCATTAACTCCATACGATTATTGGTAGTCCAATAAAATCCATTTTGAAATATTTTTTCATGTTTTTTATACCGCATTAATATTCCATATCCACCAGGTCCTGGATTGCCTAAACATGATCCATCTGTAAAAATTGTAATTGATTTTAACATATTATTATTTTTTTGATTGTATGAATATATTTATATTTATCAAATTCAATTTTAAAAATCTATATTTTAATTATATTATTATGAATAAATTACAAAAAAGACAAATTGTATTAGATACTGAAACTACAGGAATGAATATTACAGGTGTTCATTATCTTGGTCATAAAATTATTGAAATAGGTGCAGTGGAAATTATTAATAGAAAATTAACTGGTAATAATTTTCATGTATATATTCAACCTAATCGAATTATAGAACAGTCAGCATTTTTGATTCATGGAATTTCTAATGATTTTTTATTAAATAAACCAAAATTTATTAATATTGTAAATAATTTTTTAAATTATATTAAAGGAACTGAATTAATTTTACATAATGCAAATTTTGATATTAGTTTTATTGATTATGAATTAAAATTATTAAATATGAATTTTCCTTTAATAAAAAATATTTGTAAGATTACTGATAGTTTATCTATTGCTAGAAAAATATTTCCAGGAAAAAAAAATAATTTAGATGCATTGTGTTTACGTTATAATATTCCAGTTAATAGAAATACCCATAGTGCTATTTTAGATGCAAAAATTTTAGCAAAAATATATTTATTAATGACTTTGAATCAAGAACAAATAAATTTTTCTAATTTGATTAAAAATGATAATTTAATAGATTATAAAATTAAACATAATCCATGTTTATCAAAATTATTAAAAAATGCAAATCCAATAGAAATAAATAATCATGAAATATATTTAAAAAATATGATAAAAAAATCTGGAAAATGTATTTGGAAAGAAAAATTATCAATTAAACATTGAATAGATATTGACTTGTTAATAAAAAAATGTATAATTTTATTTTTATTATAATAAATATTTTTATTTTTAGGTGCGGTAGTTCAGATCGGTAGAATACTGGCCTGTCACGCCAGGGGTCACGGGTTCGAACCCCGTCCGCACCGAAATAAAAAATTTTATTTTATATATATTATTATTTAAATTAAATTCAATATATTTATATATGTATATATATTTTTATTTTTGTATAAAAATAAAAATTTTATGAATTGCATTGATTTAATAAAAAGTTTTATTTTATGTGAAATAAATAAATTATAGTTAATTTAACAATAGTATTATTTTAGGATTTTGTTTAATGACTAATAAATACATTGTTACTTGGGATATGATTCATATTCATGCTAAAAAATTAGCTAGAATTTTAATATCTATTAAAAAATGGAATCGTGTTATTGCAGTTAGTCGTGGAGGATTAGTTCCAGCTGCCATTTTATCCAGAGAGTTAGGAATTCGTTGTGTTGATACAGTTTGTATTTCTAGTTATGATTATAAGACCATTCGTGATTTAAAAATAATAAAAATAGCTGAAGGGGATTGTAATGATACTATTATTATAGACGATTTAGTAGATACAGGTGGCACAGCAAAAATTATTCGTAAGATATATCCAAATTCTTATTTTGTTACAATTTTTGCAAAACCAAATTCTCGTTTATTAGTTGATAAATATATCATAGATGTTCCTCAAAATATATGGATTGAATTACCATGGGATATGTCTATTAATTATGTTGAACCAATGATAAAATAAATTATTTATTTACAATAGAAAACTATGTCCTATTTTATAGGAATTTTATTATGATTGATATTAAAAATTCAGAATTGGAAGAAAAAAAAATTTTTGATGAAAAAAATGATAGTGGATTTTTTGATCAAAATAATCAAATCATTGATAATAATGATTTGAATAATCAAATCATTGATAATAATGATTTGAATAATCAAATCATTGATAATAATGATTTGAATAATGATCTTATATTAATTAAAGAAAAATTTTTAAATTTAAAAAAATTATCAGAAAAAGAGATAAATAATACTCTTGTTAGAGTACAAAAAAATAATGAATTAAATTATAAATTTGCTTTAGAAAAAATTATCATTGCTTTGTTACCAACTATTGATAGTTTAGAACGTGCTTTGAATTTGTCTAATGATGCTGATTTGAATATGAAAAAATTCAATTGTGATATCAATTTAATTTTAGAAAAATTTTTGAATGTATTGATTGAATTTAATGTAACCATTATTAATGAAAAAAATGTTCCATTTAATCCAGAATTCCATCAAGCAATGTCTGTAATTAACTCAACAAAAAATAAAGATAATTATGTCATGGATATTATTCAAAATGGATATTTATTACATCAACGGTTGTTAAGACCAGCTATGGTCATTGTTTCTAAAAACTAATTTTAACAAAATATAAAATATTCATTTAGTTATTTTATATTTATTTAATATTGTTATATAAAATGTTTTTTCTTCTTTGTTCCATTGGGCTAAAAATTAAATTTCTATAAATTTCAATTCTATCATTATTGTTTAATTTATGATTTAAATTAACTAATTGACCATAAATTCCAATTTTATTTAAACAATTTTTATTATTTTTTATTTTATAAATTATTTTTGATTTTAAAATTGCTTGTATTACAGTACTGTTTTTTTTTATTTTTATTGAATATATAAATTGTTCTTCAGGTAATGCATATACTACACTTACATTAATTGGATTCATAAAATACATTATTGATTAAAAATGATATTTTGATTATATATAATTTATATAATAAATTCATTAATTAATATTTATTTAGTGAATTTATTATATTTATGTTATAAATATTATCATATATATTTTGAAGTCTAATATTAAAATATTATTTTATGATAAAAAAAAAATCAAATCTTAATGTATTAGAAATACAATCAAACCAAAAAGCTTATTTTAATTTTTTTATAGAAAAAAAAATTGAAGCTGGCTTAATTTTAAAAGGTTGGGAAGTTAAAAGTTTAAGATTAGGTATAGTAAATATTAATACTGCATATATTACTATTAAAAACAGTGAAGTATTTTTGTGTGGTTCATATTTTGAAAGATTATCAACAATATCTAAAAATATTTTAAAAAAAAAAAACGATCGTCAATGTAAGTTATTATTAAATAAATATGAAATTAATTTTTTGAAAAGTAAAATATATCAAAAAGGTTATACAATTATTCCTTTATCTATTTTTTTGAAAAAATCATGGTTTAAATTAAAGATAGGATTGGCTATAGGTAAAAAAAATCAAGATAAACGTATGGATGATAAAAAAAAACAATGGATAAGAGATAAAAATAGATTAATCAAAAATAAAAATTTAAATTGATTTTTAATATATATATTATTTAAAAATAAAATATGACAAGTAATAATTCTGATGAATATTGGATGAAACAAGCCTTGAGATTAGCTAAATTATCTGAATTAATAGGTGAAATTCCTATCGGGGCTGTTTTAATTTTAGATAATAAAATTATTGGTAATGGTTGGAATTCTTCTATCAGCAAATGTGATCCCACTGCACATGCTGAGATTATTGCATTACGTGAAGGAGGTTTGTTTTTAAACAATTATCGTTTATTAAATACTACTTTATATGTTACATTAGAGCCTTGTTTAATGTGTTTAAATGCAATATTTTATAGCCGTATTTCAAATTTAGTATATGGTGCTAAAAATAATCGATATTGTTTTTTTAAAAAAAAATTAATAGATAACAATCTTTTTGCTAAAAAAATTACTATTCATGGTGGTGTTTTAGAATTAACTTGTTCATTATTATTAAAAAATTTTTTTAAAAATAAAAGAAAAAATAAAAAAAATAATTTATTATAATTTTATGTTTCAATAACGACTACTGCAAAAGTATATAATTCATCATGTGTTAATGATACATGAATAGATTTTATTTTTGATTGATTTAATATATTTATATTATTTTTTAATAAATTTATTTTTGGTTTTCCTAATTTATCATAATATAATTCAATATGTTTAAAAAAAATTCCTTGTTGTATTCCTGTTCCTAATGCTTTAGAAGTGGCTTCTTTAATTGCAAACCTATTAGCTAAAAAATTAATTGGATGATTGTTTTTTATAATTTCTTGATATTCATTTTTAGATAGAATTTTTTTATAAAATTGGTATTTAAATTTTTTTTTTATTCTTTCAATTCTTTTTAAAGAAACAATATCAGTTCCAATACCAAATATAGTCATAAAGTAATATTTTATTGTTATATAAATTATTTAATTATATTACTGTAATTATTTTATATTGTACATTTTATTTTTAAAATATATTGATATATTTCAATTTTTTATTTTTATATAAATATTTTTATAAATAATAAATAAAAAAAATTTTTTAATAATTATTTATGTAATATTATTTATTTTAACCCATATTGTTAAAAATATTTTTTTTTGTAATTTTTTTTCTATTTCTTTTCTAGATAAAGTACTTAAAATTTTTATTTTTTGTCCTTTTTTTCCAATGATAATTTTTTTTTGATTATTATTATTGACTATCAATAAAACTTTTATACTATAATTTCCATTTTTTTGAACATCAATAGATTCTATTTTAATTTTTATAACATATGGAATTTCTTCTTGAAAATTTTTTATAATTTTTTCTCTTATTATTTCAGATATTGTAAATTTAAGTGAGTTTTGAGTGTTAATGTTTGAAGAATATTCATGTTCTGAAAGAGGTAGTATTGTTTTTATTTCTTGAATTAAATAATTGATATTACTTTTATTTTTTGCTGAAATAGGAATGATTTGATTGCAATTATTAATTTTCCCTTTAATGAATGCAATGAAAGGTAACAATAATTTTTTGTTTTTAATCAAATCAATTTTATTAATGACTATAATGATAGGTTTGTTAAATTTACTTATATTTTGAAGGATTTTTTGATCTTCAATTGTAAAATTTTTTGGATTAAGTATGAATAAAATTATATCAGCTATTTTCATCGTATTTTTTGTTTCTTTATTTAAATCACAAGTATTAAAATATTTATTGTTTGTATTAATTCCGGGGGTGTCAAAAATAATATATTGATAATTTTTTTTTGTTTTTATTCCTGTAGTTTTTGTTTGAGTTGTGTTTTTTTTATGCGATACAATTGAAATTGTATCTCCAATTATTTGATTGAGCAATGTAGACTTTCCTACATTACTTTTTCCTAATAAAATAATTTTTCCACAAAAATTATTATTGATATTCATTCTAATCCTAGTTTTACTAGTGCATGTTGAGCTGCATTTTGTTCAGCTTTACGACGGCTAGCTCCAATTCCAATAAAATGTTCATTTAAACCAGTAATAATGCAATGAATGGTGAATAATTGATTATGAGCTTCTCCATATACTTGCATAACTAAATATGATGGTAATGGTAATTTTCTTGCTTGTAAATATTCTTGTAGTCTTGTTTTAGGATCTTTTTGCTTATCTCCTGGGCTAATTTTTTTTAATCTTTTTTTATACCATTGTAAAATTAATAATTCTATTGTTGTTATATTACTATCTAAAAAAATTCCACCTATAATTGCTTCAATAGTATTAGCCAGGATAGATTCTCTACATCCTCCTCCACTTTTTAATTCCCCTTGTCCTAATTGCAAATATTCACCTAAATCAAATTCATATGCTAATTCAGCTAAAGTATGACCTCTGACTAAAGTTGCTCTCATTCGACTCATATCGCCTTCATTAACATATGGAAAATCATGGTATAGTGCATTAGCAATAACAAAACTTAGAATTGAATCTCCTAAAAATTCAAGACGTTCATTATGTTTGCTATTTGCACTTCTATGTGTTAATGCTTGTTTTAAAATTTCTTTTTGTATGAAAGTATAACCTAGTACTTTTTGTAGTCTATCTATTGTGATATGATCCATATTGTACCAATATAAATATTTTTAATATTGTTGTATAGAATAAAAAATAAAAAAATAAAGTAAGGTAAATATCTTACATGAATATTTTTTAATTAACTACATGGTATTATTTTTAATTAATTTTTCCTATTCTCAGAAAACGAAATGAAAAAGGCCATAAATTATATGTTTTTTTGATGCTCATCCAAATATGTGTAGCTTTACCTATTAAATTTTTTTCAGGAAGAAAACCCCAAAATCGACTATCAAAACTATTATCTCGATTATCACCCATGACAAAATATTTATTTTTAGGAACAATCCATACTTGATTTTGGTTTTTTTGATTTGTTAAATTATGATTATTGTGATTAAAAAAATAATTTAATACAAGAATATTATGCTGGTGATGATCAATATTTTCTTGTAATTCTTGTAAATAGAAAAAATATTTGAATAATTTTTTTTGTATTTTACTATGATTTTGAAAAGTATTAAATTCTTCTTTACATAAGATATTAATATTTTTATTTGTTTGGTTAATATTTTTATATGTAATATTAATCACTGGACATGATTTTAAATTTATACATGATGGGATTATTTTTAATTTTTTATTTTGAGTATCATAAATAATTTTATCTCCAGGTAAACCAATAATTCTTTTTATATAATTTAATTTAGTATTTTTAGGATATCTAAAAACAGCAACATCTCCTCTTTTTGGTAAATTCATTTTTATAAGCGTAAAATGAAAAATAGGATCTTGAATATTATATGCAAATTTTTTTACTAAAATATAATCTCCTGTTAATAAAGTAGGAATCATGGATCCTGAAGAAATTTTAAATGGTTCATAGATAAAAGAACGAAAAAATAAAACAATAATAAATATAGGTAACATTGATTTAATTATTTCTAATAATTGTTTTTTTTTTGAATAATTTTTGTTAAGTTGATGTCTAATAAAATTAAAAGAATATATGACAACGATTATTGATATTCCTAGTAATAAAAATTTATAAATTAAATTTATCATTAATACATCCTTTTATTGATTGAATTAATAAGTTTTTAAAAGAGATAAAAATGCTTCTTTAGGAATTTGTATATTGCCAATTTTTTTCATTTTTCTTTTTCCATCTTTTTGTTTTTGTAATAATTTTTTCTTCCTGGAAATATCTCCACCATAGCATTTTGCTAATACATTTTTTCTAAGTTGTTTAATAGTAGCACGAGCTATAACATGATTACTAATAGCAGCTTGAATAGAAATATCAAACTGATGTCTTGGAATAATTTTTTTAATTTTTTCTACAATCATTCGACTATATAATTGAGAATTATCACGATGTGTAATAACAGATAATGAATCAATTTTTTCATTATTGATTAAAATATCTAAACAAATTAGATCAGCTTTTTTAAAATATTTAAAATTATAATCTAATGATGCATAACCACTAGAAATAGATTTTAGATGATCAAAAAAATTTAAAATAATTTCTGAAATAGGAATGTAATAAGTAATTGAAACTTGGTGATTATGATAAATTATATTTTTTTGTATACCACGTTTTTCTTCACATAATTTAATAATATTACCTACATATTTTTGTGGTACTAATATGTGGCATTCTGCAATAGGTTCTCTTAATTCTCTAATAGTATTTGTTAATGGTAAATTAGAAGGTGTATTAAAATATAAAACTTTTTTATTTATTAGTTCAACTTGATATACTACACTAGGAGTAGTTGAAATTAAATCAAGATCATATTCTCTTTCTAATCTTGCTTGAATAATTTCCATATGTAATAAACCTAAAAAACCGCATCTAAAACCAAATCCTAATGCAGAAGAATTTTCAGGTTCATAAAATAAAGAAGTATCATTTAAACTTAATTTGCCTAGTGCGTTTCTAAAGTTTTCATATTGATTAGAATTAATAGGAAACAAGCCAGCATATATTTGTGGTTTGACTTTTTTAAATTTTAACAATGGTTTTAAAGCTGGATTATTAAATGAAGTTAAAGTATCTCCTACAGGTATAGCTGTAATATTTTTAATACCACATGAAATCCAACCGACTTCTCCAGATTTTAAAATATTTTGCATAATTCTTTTTGGAGTAAAAATTCCAATTTGATCAATTTGATAATTTTTTTTAGTACTCATTACTTGAATTTTATCACCTTGATGTATTATACCATTTTTAATACATACTAATGACATAACTCCTAAATAATTATCAAACCAAGAATCGACAATTAATACTTGAAGTTTTTCATCATTATCTCCATTCGGATGAGGAATATCACTAATAATTTTTTCTAAAACTTGAGTAATTCCTTCACCAGTTTTTGCTGAACATTGCACTATATTATTAATTGGAATTTTCATAATTGCTTTTATGTCTTGTTCTACTTTTTTTGGATTTGCAGTAGGAAGATCAATTTTATTTAATACTGGTATGATTTTTAAATTCATATTAATTGCTGTATAGTAATTAGATAAAGTTTGAGCTTCGATTCCTTGTGTAGCATCAATGACTAGTAAAGCTCCTTCACAAGCTGATAATGATCTTGATACTTCATAAGAAAAATTTACATGACCCGGAGTATCTATAATATTTAAATGAAATATTTTCCCATTCTTGGCCAAATAATTTATTTTTACACTATGAGCTTTTATAGTGATACCTCTTTCTTTTTCTAATTCCATTGAATCTAATATTTGTGAAGATATTTTTTGTTTTGATAATGGTTTGCAATTTTGAATAAATCGATCAGCTAATGTAGATTTTCCATGATCGATATGTGCAATGATAGAAAAATTTCTTATATTTTTCATATTTAATAATTCACTTTTAATTAATTTTTTTATTTTTATGATGTATTTTAAAGTACTATATTAAAAAAAAATATTAATGTATATTATTTAAAATAAAATATATATTATAGATCAAAATCAATATAAAATTAAAAAATAAAAAAATAATTATATTTATATAATTGTTTTAACATTATAAATATTTATATTGATAGTTATATATTTAGTATTTTTATATTAATATATAAAAATTATATAAAAATTATAGATTTAAAAAATTATATAATAGTATTCACAAAAAATGATATTATTAATAAATTTTAAAAAAAATAATTATTATGATTAATTTTTTTAATTTTGATTCATGTTGATTATAAATTTCAAAAAAATATAAAATTTTATTAAATCGACTATCTAAATTAGTGATTTAATTCTTTATTTCATCAATTTTTATTAAAAATTAGAAAATTTCCATTATGTTAATCAATAAAAAAAATAAAGTTATTGTAGCAATGTCCGGAGGTGTGGATTCTTCTGTTTCTGCTTGGTTATTGCAACAACAAAATTATCAAGTAGAAGGTTTGTTTATGAAAAATTGGGAGGAAAATGATAATAAACAATATTGTTCATCTAAAAAAGATTTAGAAGATGCTCAAAGAGTTTGTGATCAATTAGGTTTATATTTACATACTATTAATTTTTCTATTGAATATTGGGAAAAAGTATTTTTAAATTTTATTAATGAATATAAAAGAGGAACTACACCTAATCCAGATATTTTATGTAACAAAGAAATTAAATTTAAATTATTTTTAGATTTTGCTATTACTGAATTAGGTAGTGATTTTATAGCAACTGGACATTATGTCAGAAAAAAAAACATAGATAATCAAGAAATATTATTAAGAGGGATTGATAAAACGAAAGATCAAAGTTATTTCTTATATACTTTAAATCAATATCAATTGAAAAAAAGTTTATTTCCTCTTGGAGAATTAAAAAAACAATCAGTTCGTGAAATTGCACATAAACTAAATATGAGTATAGCTAACAAAAAAGATTCTACTGGAATTTGTTTTATTGAACCAAAAAATTTTCAAAATTTTTTAAGTCGTTATTTTAATATTGTTAAAGGAAAGATTATTACTGTTTATAAAGAAGTTATAGGAATACATTCAGGATTAATTTATTATACTTTAGGTCAACGTAAAGGATTAAAAATTGGAGGCTTAAAAAATAAAAAAAAATTACCATGGTATGTTGTTGATAAAATTATTCATTTAAATCTATTAATAGTAGCACAAGGAAAAAATAATCCTTATTTGATGTCTATTGGTTTAATAGTTAAAAATTTACATTGGATTAATAAAAATTATTTTTTTAAAAAAAATATGATTTGTAGAATTCAAATTAGACATCTTCAATCAGCGGTATTATGTCAATTAATACCTATAGATGATAAATATATTAAAGTTTTATTTCAATCTCCAATATCATCGGTGACACCGGGTCAATCTGCTGTTTTTTATTTTTCTAATATATGTTTAGGAGGAGGGGTAATTTCATCTAGATTGCCTTATGTTTCATTATATATATAAAATATATATAAAAATATAATACATAGTAAAGTATAACTATATAAAAATCAAACTATATGAGAATTCAAATTATCAATTTGTAATTTTTTAAAATGATTAAAATAATTATTGATTTTATGTTTTTAAATTTTTAATATGAATTCCAATTATTGATATATTAAAAACAACGTAAAGAATTTTAAATTTTATAATTATTACATCAGAATTAATTTTAGTCTTTAATTAAACATTAGGTATAATATAATGAATGTCTTTTCTATAACTGCAATTTCACCAATAGATGGTCGTTATTTTGAAATGACATCTATTTTAAAAAAATTATTTAGTGAATATGGATTATTGAAATTTCGTATAAAAATAGAAATTTTATGGCTAAAACAATTATCTATGCATGCTGAATTAAAAGAATTACCATCTTTTAATCAATCAATAATAAAAATATTAACAGAAATTGAAGAAAATTTTAATGAAGAAGATGCATTATATATAAAAATATTAGAAAAAAAAAATCAACATGATGTTAAATCAATAGAATATTTTTTAAAAAATAAAATTCAAATGCAATTAAATTGTTCTATCAATTTAGAATTTATTCATTTTTCATGTACTTCTGATGATATTAATAATTTAGCATATGCATTAATATTAAAAGATACAAGAAAAAATATATTAATTCCATTATGGGATAATATTATTCAAGAAATAAAAAAAATGGTTTTTAAATATAAAAACATTGCTATTTTATCTCGTACTCATGGTCAAGCCGCTACTCCATCAACCATGGGTAAAGAAATAGCTAATTTTTTATATCGCATGATGCGTCAATTAAAAATATTTAAAAAAATAGATATATTAGGGAAAATAAATGGTACTGTTGGAAATTATAATGCTCATCATGTTGCTTATCCAAATATAAATTGGCATAAATTTAGTCAAGAATTTGTTACTGGATTAGGTATAAAATGGAATCCATTTACAACTCAAATAGAACCACATGATTATATTTCAGAATTACTAGATTGTATTATTAGATTTAATAATATTTTATTAGATTTTAATCGAGATATTTGGAGTTATATATCAATCAATTATTTCAATCAAAATGTTAATGAAAACGAAGTAGGTTCTTCAATTATGCCTCATAAAATTAATCCAATAGATTTTGAAAATTCTGAAGGAAATTTAGGATTATCAAATTCTATAATGCAACATATGTCAAATAAATTATTAATCTCTAGATGGCAACGAGATTTAAGTGATTCAACTGTGTTAAGAAATTTAGGAGTAGCTGTTTCTTATTCTGTTATTGCATATAAATCTGTTTTGTCAGGCATAAGTAAATTACAAATTAATAAAAAAGTTTTATTTACAGATCTAGAAATGCATTGGGAAATATTAGCTGAACCAATACAAACTATGATGAGAAAAAATAATATTAAAAATTCATATGAAATTCTTAAAAAAATGACTAGAGGTAAAAAAATTAATCAAAAATTAATTAGAGATTTTATTAATACATTAAACATACCTGATCAAGAAAAGAGACAGTTACAATTATTAACACCTCATAATTATTTAGGATATGCTTCAAGAATTGTTGATGAAATTATTTAATATTTTTTATTGAGCAATAAATTATTATTTTAAAATATTTAAAATATATATTTTTATCAAAATATATAAATAAATACATTAATTTTTATGAATCACACATAATAGTAACATAATCAACATTATGTAAAAAAATAATTTTTAAATATATTGTATTATGATGCATATTTAAATTTTTATGTGTTCAAGGTTATTAATAATGAAATTTCTTTCTGGGAAAAAAATTTTAATCACAGGATTATTAAATAATTATTCTATTGCTTTTGGAATTGCACAATCAATGTTTCAACATGGTGCTGAATTAGCTTTTACATATTCTGACATACGTTTAAAAAAAAAAGTAAAACTTTTAGCGAAATCATTTAATTCTAAAATATGTTTATTTTGCGATGTTAACTATGATTTAAATATTGTTAAATTATTTTTAAAATTATCACAATATTGGAAAAAATTTGATGGTTTTGTACATTGTCTTGCATTTGCTTCACGTTCACAATTTAAAGGTGATTATTTACAGGTTATTTCAAAAGAAGATTTTGAAATAACACATAATATTACTTCATACAGTTTTGTGGCCATGGCTAGAGAAAGTTTAAAAATGTTAAATAAAAATTCTGCTTTAATTACTCTTTCTTATTTAGGCGCTGTAAGAGTAATTCCTTACTATAATATTATGGGTGTTGCTAAAGCATCTTTAGAATCTAATGTCAGATATGTTGCTTGTTCTTTAGGAAAATATGATATTCGTGTTAATGCAATTTCTTCAGGTCCAATTAGAACCGTATCTTCATCTGTAATTAAAAATTTTCATCAATTATTGAAAAAATATAAAAAAAATTCACCTATAAAACGGGATATTTCTATTCATGATATTGGAAATACAGCATCTTTTTTATGTTCCAATTTATCTATTGGAATTACAGGACAAATAATTTATGTAGATAACGGTTTTAATATTACAGCTATTTGATATTATAAAATATAAATATATTTGATTATTTATTTTATCATTCATTAAATAAATTAATGTATCTAGTTTTATTTGATTAATAAAAAATAAAAATTTATTTTTTAACTTGTTTATCTCACTATAGTGTATTACTCTAAAATTATATCTTTTCGATTTTTTATTATTATATAATTGAGAATATATATGATTTTTTATTGATATCTTTCATTTTCATTCTAATTTTAGGTATTATTATTATGTTTCAAGATAATCCATTACTTGTAAAATTAAAAAAAAAATTACATTCTAAAATGCCTCGAATAGAAGGTATAATAAAAAGTTCGGAGAGAGGTTTTGGATTTTTAGAAATAGATTTTCAGAAAAGTTATTTTATTCCACCAAAAAATATGAAAAAAGTTATGCATGGTGATCGAATTAGAGCAATATTAAAAACTGAACAAAATAGAGAAATAATTGAACCAGAAAAGTTAATTGATCCTTTTTTAAAAACATTTGTAGGTAAAATTCATAAAACATCTAATCAATTATTTATTTTACCTGATTTTCCTTTAATCAATAATTTAATAAAATGTACGAATAAATCTGATCTTTCACATAATTTTAAACATGGTGATTGGGCTATTGCTAAATTAACTAAACATAAATTAGAAGGACATCAATTTTTTTTTGCAGAATTAATTGATTTTATTGTAACAGAAAAAAATCATTTATATCCTTGGTTAGTCACTTTGTCCGCTAATAATTTAAAAAAAGAATCTCCTATATTGTTAAATCATGAAGAAATTATATTTGATGATTCAATTTCGAGACATGATTTAACTAATTTAGATTTCATTACAATTGATAGTTTGGAAACTAAGGACATTGATGATGCAATATTTATTGAACAAAATCATTATTTTTTTACTGTCTATGTTGCTATTGCTGATCCAAGTTCATATATATCACAGAATAGTCGATTAGATAATATTGCTAAAGAAAGAGGTTTTACTAATTATCTTCCTGGATTTACTATTCCTATGTTACCAAATGAATTATCTGAAGATATCTGTTCATTATTACCTAATGTTCGTCGTCCCGTGGTAGTGTGTCGTTTTAATGTTTTATTAGATGGAAGAATTTTAGATGATAGTATTGTATTTTTTATGGGATGGATTCAATCAAAATCAAAATTAGTTTATGACAATGTATCAAATTGGTTAGATAAAAAGATAGGTTGGGAACCAGAATTAAAATCTATCAGAAATCAAATTATATTATTGCATAAATTATATCAAATAAGATTTTTTTGGAGAAAAAATAATGCTTTAATCTTTAGAGATCGACCTGAATATAAGTTTTATTTTTCAAAAGATAATTTAATATCAAATATAATTATTGAACCTAGACGTATTGCACATCGCATGATTGAAGAAGCAATGATTGCTGCTAATGTATGTGCTGCTAAATTTTTATCTAAACATTTAGGATATGGTATATATAATATTCATAAAGGTTTTGCAGATATTATCAATGCTGAACATGCTGTTGCTCTATTATCTAAATTTAAAATTAATTTTACTGTAAAAGATATTATGACTTTAGATGGTTTTTGTAAAATGCATAGAGAATTAAATATTTTATCTAATAGTTATTTAGATGCTAGAATACGTAAATTTCAATCATTTGGAGAAATTAATATTTATCCTGATTGTCATTATTCCTTAGGTTTTGAAAAATATGCTACTTGGACATCACCAATTAGAAAATATAGTGATATTATTAATCATCGTTTGTTAAAATCTATTATTCTAAAACAACCAAGTATTAAAATTCATCATGATGTCTTAATAAATATTAATGATAAAAAACGTAAATATCGTATAGTAAAAAGAAGTGTTGAAGATTGGTTATATATTTTATATTTTAATCAAAAAAATAAAAAAATAAATCAATATGATGCAGAAATTATAGATATTTATAAAAGTGGAATCCGGGCCAGATTATTAGAAAATGGAGCAAATGTTTTTATACCAGCTACTTTTTTACATTTTCTTAAAGAAGAACTATTTCTTGATAAAGAAAACGGTCTAGTATACATTAAAAATGATATAGCTTATAAATTAACTGATATCATACAAGTAAATTTAATAGATATTAAAAAATCTACAAGAAATATTATAGCAAAACCAAAATCATGTTCTACATTAGAATTAAATAATTAAATTTAAATATTATATTAATTTTAATATTTTTTAAAATAAAATAGTAAATATTATTCAATTTTACTAAAAATCATCAATAAAAATATTTGTTATAAAAATATTATAATAATTACTAATATTGATTTTGATTATATCAATCTTTTATTAATTTAATATTCAATTTTATAGAATGCCTTTAATATAAATTAGGAGCATAGTGTGCAATTTTTTTTCCTAGATTTTTCTGCTTATATAAAATTTTTCATTAATTTATTTGCATTAGTTAATCCTGTTGGAATGATTCCAATTTTTATGAGTATGACGATTAATCAAACTACATCAGAAAGAAATAAAACTAATTTCAAAGCAAATTTTTCTTCAGCAATCATTTTAATAATTACATTATTTGTTGGTGATTATATATTAAATATTTTTGGAATTTCTATTAATTCTTTTAGAATAGCTGGTGGAATATTAATTATTATGATAGCGATGTCTATGATTAATGGAAAATTAATTAAAGAAATGGAACAAAAACAAAAATTAAATGATGATAAAACTGTATATAAAGATATTTCTATTGTACCGTTAGCTACTCCTTTAATAGCGGGACCTGGTGCTATTAGTTCGACTATTGTTTGGAGTAATTATTATTCTCAATGGAATAATCTTTTTTGTTGTTGTTTGTTAATTATATTTTTTTCTTTTTTTTGTTGGTTATTATTTAGAACTGGTCCTGCTGTAGTACATTTATTAGGAAAAACAGGAATAAATGTTTTAACTAGAATTATGGGTTTATTGCTTATGTCTTTAGGTATAGAATTTATAACTATCGGTATAAAATCTACATTTCATTTTTTAATGTAATAATAATACTATATTAATATAGAGTATTTTTTACATGAATCATAATTTATACACCTTTGATGATTATAATTAATTAATAATATTATTTTAAATAATATATTTATTTACTATAATCTAAACATTATTTTTAAATATATTAAAAAATTATTTTTTATCAATATATGTATAAAAAAATTATTATTAAAGATTTAGGGTTGACTCATTGGAAAACAACTTTTCTTGCTATGCATGAATTTATAAAAAATAGTAGTTCTCAATCTATAGATGAAATTTGGTTTTTAGAACATTATTCTATTTTTACTCATGGTCAAGTAAAAAACCATGATAATATAATTAATTTAAATAATATACCTCTGGAGTATAGTGATAGAGGTGGAAGAATTACATATCATGCTCCAGGACAACAGATAGTATATTTTTTAATTAATATTAAACGTCGTAATATATATCCTCGTTGTTTGATTACTTTATTAGAAAAATTAATTATTAATACATTAAAATATTTTTCAATTATAGGTTATACAATAAATAATTATCCTGGTGTATATGTAGATAATAAAAAAATTTGTTCTATTGGATTAAGAATAAAAAATGGATATTCTTTACATGGTTTAGCACTGAATGTAAATTTAGATTTGTTGCCATTTAATTATATATATCCTTGTGGAAATCAAAATATAAAAATGACTATGATGGCAGATTATGTTTCTAATATTACGATGCATCAAGTTAAAACTGTTTTATTAAAACAAAATTTTTTTTAATGCATTTATTTATTATTTTTTAAATATTTTTTATTATTATTATTTTTAGTGTATTATATTGTACAAAAATTGTTATTTAAACGGAAATAAGAAATTGATAAAAAAAAAATATAATATTGTATTAAATTCGATTAATAAAAAAAATGATTTATCTAAATATATTGATATTGAAAATATTTCTATAAAAAATGATATTTTGCAAAAACCTAATTGGATAAAAGTAAAATTACCAGTTAAAACTAAAAAAATTAAAAAAATGCAAGATATTTTAAAAAAAAATAAATTAAATTCTGTATGTGAAGAAGCACAATGTCCAAATTTTTTTGAATGTTTTAATAAAGGCACTGTTACATTTATGATTTTAGGATCTATTTGTACTAGGCGTTGTCCATTTTGTGCAGTGAAATCAGGTAGACCGATGTTAATTGATCCAAATGAAGCAATAAATTTAGCTCATGTTATTAAGCAAATAAAAGTTAATTATGTAGTGTTAACATCTGTAGCAAGAGATGATTTACACGATGGAGGATCTGGTCATTTTTCTGATTGTATTTTACAAATCCGTCAAATTAATGATATTAAAATTGAAATTTTAGTACCAGATTTTAGGAATTGTCAAAATATAGCTTTAAAAAATATTGGACAATCATTACCAGATATTTTTAACCATAATTTAGAAAATGTTCCAAGATTATATAAACAAGTAAGGCCAGGTGCAAATTACAAATCTTCTTTAAAATTATTATTTGAATTTAAAAAATTATATCCAAATATCAAAACTAAATCTGGATTAATGTTAGGTTTAGGAGAAAGTAATGCAGAAATTATTCAAGTAATGAAAGATTTATATTCTAATGGTGTAGATATGTTAACTATTGGTCAGTATTTACGTCCTAGTAGATTACATTTACCAGTCATTCGTTATGTTTCTGTTTCGGAATTTGATGAAATTAAAAAAGAAGCATTATCTATTGGATTTACTAATGTATTTTGCGGACCTTTAGTTAGGTCATCGTATCATGCTTATGAACAAACTAAGATATTTAATAACGATAAATAGTCTTAAAAATAAATTATTTTAAATGATTAAATAATATTTTTATAATATTATTTTTTTATATGTATTTATATGTAATAAGAGGTTAATTTTGTTACAATTTGATTCAGTAAAAAAAACAAAAATTATAGTAGCTTTAGATTATTCTAGTAAGAATGAAACAATGAAATTAGTAAATATTTTAGATCCATCTTTATTTTATTTAAAAATAGGTAAAGCAATGTTTACTCGTTTTGGATTAAAATTAATACATGATTTACATAAATTAAAATTTAAAATTTTTCTTGATTTAAAGTTTCATGATATTCCAAACACTGTTTTTTCATCCGTTCAAGCGGCAGCAGATTTAGGTATATGGATGATTAGTGTACATATTTCAGGTGGAATAAATATGCTTAATTCAGCTAAATTAGCATTAAAAAGTTTTACTCATAATGCTCCAATGTTAGTAGGTATTACAGTATTAACAAGTTTAAACAATCATGATTTAAAAACTATTGGTATTTTTCATTCATTACATAAACAAATTTTTTTATTAGCTAATTTAGCAAAAAAATGTTGTTTAGATGGTATAGTGTGTTCAGGTTTAGAAGCTAAAAACATTAAACAACAATTTGGAAATAGTTTAAAAGTTATTTCTCCTGGTATTCGTTTATCTGGTTCATCAAATAATGATCAAAATCAAATTATTACACCAGAATTAGCTAAAAAATTTTTTATTGATTATATAGTTATAGGTAGACCAGTGACTTTGTCTAAAAATCCAATATCTATATTAGATCATTTAAATTCTATATTATAAAAATAATTTTTATTAAGATTTAAAATTATTATTGTTTTATATCAAATTCAACATATATGAAATATATAAAGAAAAATAAAATTTATTTTTTAATGATTTGATTAAATATGCATTTAAATCAATTTAATATTTTTGCACATATTTTATATATGTCATACATTATGAAATATATTTAAGATTAAAAATGGGGTATGTATGTCTCTCGAAAAAATAAAAGAAGAAGCTATATTACCAACTCCATGGGGAAAATTTATTTTAATAGGTTTTAAAGAAAATACGAAAATTGAAAAAAATCATGTTGCTTTAATATATGGAAAAATTTTAAATAATACAAATCCTATATTAGTTAGAGTACATTCTGAATGTTTAACAGGTGATGCGTTATTCAGTTTACGTTGTGATTGTGGTTTTCAATTAAAAAAATCTATGAAAATGATTGCTTCTTTAGGTAAAGGAATTATTATATATCATCGACAAGAGGGAAGAAATATTGGATTATTAAATAAAATAAAAGCATATTCTTTACAAGATACTGGATTAGATACTGTAGAAGCTAATCATAAATTAGGTTTTTTAGCAGATGAAAGAAATTTTTCAGTATGTGCAGATATTTTAAACAATTTAAATATAAAAGATATATTTTTATTAACTAATAATCCTTTAAAAGTTATTGCTATGAAAAAATTAGGAATTAATGTAATTAAAAGAGTTTCTTTAATTGTAGGCAGAAATATTAATAATTCTATTTATCTCGACACAAAAGAAAAAAAAATGGGACATTGTTTAAAAAAAAATATTCAATAATAAAATAATAAAATCATGAAATATTTATGTAGTTAAAATCAATAACTTAATAAAATATTACTCATGATGATATAAAATATAATTTATGTATCATTATTTTATGATATTATACAACAATATATATTAATTTGATCAATATTTTTTTTATGGTTTTTAACAATAAATATTGTTTAATTAAATTATATTTTTAAAATTATTATTTCAATAATTATATTGATATTTTCAATTAATATATATATAAGAAACAGTTTTATATTAATATTAAAATAAAATTTTTTTGGTTATAATTTATAAAATGAAAAAATAATTTTTAAAAATACAACTATCATTATTTTTTATTATTGTTTATATTTGAAAATTTTAAAATATATTTAAAAAAATATAATATTTTTTTAATATATAAGTATTTTAATAAAAATGATGTATATTTTTATATATAGTTATCTTGATAAATATATTTGGTTTTAAAATTTTTACTTATCTAAATTCTTTTTATATATATTTTTAATAGATGACTATATATAAAATAAGAATTTTTTTAATTTTATTTATAATTGGATTAAGATATATTTTTATATATAGATATATATTTATTTCAGTAAAATGATATCAAAAAATACATTTAGATATATTAAAAAAATATAATACTAATCTGTGATAAATATTTTTAATGTTTTAATTATGACATATATTATATTCCTAATATTTTTTTCGATCTTAAAAAGTGTTATTTTTAAAATTATGATGAATATATTTATATTCATTAGAAATATTGGATTTTTGATTTTAAAATAACATTTTTTTAATATTTTTTTCTTGTTTTGATTATTGTTAATTTTTTTTTAAAAAAAATATTCTAAATTTTTTTAACATAAAAGTTTTTATCAGATGTTTTTAGAATTGGAATATTATAAAAAAATTATTAAGAAATTAATCATTATAATATTGTCTAAATATAATTTTATTATAATATTTTTAATTATTTATTAATGATATTAATCTAAATCACTACAATCATTAATTAATTTTTTAAATTATAGTACAATTTAAAAAAATAATATTTAATAATATAATAATAATGAATTAAAAATGAACATGAAAAATTTCAAATTTAAATTTTACTGATGAATAATTATTTTTATAATAAATTTTAAATTAATATTTATAAAACAAATTTGTATTCAATGTTGATTAAATCAATAATAAAAATAATTAATTTAATTAATTTTTTAAATAAAAATTTATCAAGATAATTAATTTTCATTTTATTTATTTTTGGATACTATAAAAACTACATCATAAATTCAATATCATTTTGTATTATTATAATAAAGGACTTAAAAAATAAAAAATTTTTTCTACAATTCTTTTCCAGTAAGAACGCATTAACCATTGTTTTGCATCTAATAATTTTGAATGATTAATATATTCATATTGTACAGATGCTAAATTGTTTCCAAAAATACTATCATCAATTACTAAAGTAATTTCGAAATTTAACCATAAACTTCTCATATCTAAATTTGCCGTACCAATTAAACTAAGTTGTTTATCAACTAATATACTTTTACTGTGTAATAATCCTTTTTCAAATTGATATATTTTTACTCCAGATTCAAGTAATTCACTAAAAAAAGATCGACTGGCCCATTGTACTAATATAGAATCATTATATTTTGGAATTATTATAATCACCTCTACTCCTCTTTGAGAAGCAGTGCAAATGGCATTTAATAGATCATCACTAGGTACTAAATAAGGTGTAGTAATAATTAATTGTTTTTGAGCAGAATATATAGCAATTAAAAATGATTGATGAATCATATGTTCAGGAAACCCTGGACCAGATGCTATAATTTGAATTGCTATATCTTTATTATTATTGTTAAATTTATGATTATCTTCTGGTATTTCAGGTAAGATTTTTTTCCCTGTTTCTAATTCCCAATCACAAGAATATACTATTCCTATAGTAGTAGCTATTGGACCTTTTATTCTAGTCATTAAATCAATCCATTGACCTAGTCTATTTTTTTTTTTCAGTACTGTTGGATCAACTAAATTCATACTACCTATATATGTAATATAATTATCAATAAGTATTATTTTTCGGTGTTGTCTTAAATCAACTCTTTCAAAAAATGTTCTAAAAAAATTAATTTTTAAAGCTTCTACAATATGTATACCAGCATGACGCATAATGTGAACCCATTTGCTTCTAAAAAATTCTATACTACCTGCAGAGTCTAACATTAATCTACAAAAAATACCTCTTTTAGCAGATGATATTAATGCTTTCGCCACTTCATCTGCTAATCCGCCAGGTGTCCAAATATAAAATACCATTTCAATATTTTTTTTTGCTAAATAAATATCTTTAATTAAAATTTTTATAATATCTTTAGAGTTTGTTAATAATTGTAATTGATTATTTGTAATACCAGATAATCCTTGGCGATTTTTGCATAATTGAAATAATGGTCCAGCAACCTTACTATTTTTGTTTTTTAAAATATTTTTATATGATTTAATTTTTTTAATCCATTGATTATTTTGATTCCAGATTTTGTTAATTAATTTTATTTTTGTTTTTCTTATATATGGTTCATCAAAACAAAACCACATAAAAATACCCAATAATGGAATTACATAAATAATTAATAACCATGTTATAGCTGAATGTCTTGTTTTATTTTTAATAAGAATTTTAATTGTAATACTAGTAATTAATAACCAATATCCTAAAAAAATTATCCAAGAAAAAAAAATATAACAATTCTTCATTCAATATATTTCCTATTGTTTTTTTATTAAAATATTAACTATAAAAAAATTATTAATATAAATTATATAATTGATATACATTAATCAATCTGTATTGTTTTTAAAATAAATAAAATAAAAATTAACAAGATAATATTTTATGTATAAACATCAGATTTATTTTTTTTGATATATTTAAAAAAATAATACATAAAAAAAATTATAGAAAATTATCTAAATAAAATAATAAAATTATATATTTTATAATTATTTTAAACAAATAATTAATAATAAGGTAATTTTTTAAAAAATATTAGTATTTTTAGATATTAATTTTCTTATATATAGAATATTGAATATACTAGTACAATAATAATTAATTATATTTTTACTAAAAATATATGAATTAATATTCATTAATAACTAAATATCAGTTATTAATTTTTTGTTATATTTAAGGTAGTTTTTATTATTTATAAAAAATTTATTTAATTTTAATCAATTAAATTATCTTGTATAATACAAAAATATTATTTTTTAGATAATAATTTTGGTTCTCCATTTTCATCAATGGCTACATAAATAAAAACAGCTTCTGTAGCACGATAAAAATAACCTATAGGTACAGAAGTAATTTTTTTAATCCAAACTTCAACATGAATAGTAATTGAACTATTTCCAATTTTAATACATTTAGCATAACATCCAACAACATCACCTACATTTACTGGTTTTAAAAATACCATACCATTTACACTAACTGTTACTACTCTTCCTTTCGCTATTTCTTTCGCTAAAATAGCTCCCCCCATATCCATTTGGGACATAATCCAACCTCCAAAGATATCCCCATGAGCATTAGTATCTTTAGGCATTGCTAGTGTTCTTAATACCATTTCACCTTGAGGCATTTGTTGTTTATTTTTCATAATTATGATCTCATTAAAATGATAATAAAATATTTTGTAATATAAAAAAATTTTATTTATTATTTTTATAATATATATATATTATATTTATTAAAATAAACAACATTGTAATTACTGATAATCCTAATGTCTTAAAATATATCCAACAAATTTCTGAACAATAATATGCTATATATAAATTTAAAATGCTACAAATAAGAAAAAATATTGACCATGATATATTTAATTTTTCCCATTCTACATCAGATAAATGTATTTCTTGATTTAAAATAATTTGTAATAATGTTTTTTTTTTTTAAATTGATGTATTAATAGTATTAATGATAATGCAAAATATACAATTGTAACTTTCCATTTTATAAATAAAGAATTATGAAAAAAAATAGTTAAAAAACCAAATAAAAAAATTGATAAAAAACTAATTAAATTTATATAATCGATTTTTTTATAAAAAATATAATTTGTAAAAAAAAATATTCCTGAACTAATCATTAATAACATTGTAGCTATAAAAATATTAAATATATGATAAATAATAAAAAATACTAACATAGAAAAAATATTTAATAATATTTTCATTTTTTTGATATCCTAAAATTAGAAATATTATTTAATTATGAGTTAACATATAAAAACGATATAAATAAATAATAAGAATACTAGATATAAAATTATTAAAAATGTTATGTAATAAAAATGATAAACTAGTAGGAAAATTACTAAATAAAACAATAATCATCATGGATATAAGAATTTTACTTACCATCCATATTATTATTGCTGGTGATATAGTGTATATTTTGTCTTTTATTAAATTAATACTAATAAATATTGAATTAATAATTTTTTGTTTTTCAATAATTAAAACAATAGGAGATAATGCTAATATAATAGATCCAATAATTCCAGGCAATATAAAACACACAAATCCTATTTGAATAATAATAGATAATATTAATAATAGTGAGAATAAGGATGGAAATAATGGTGTTAGTTGTTTGATCGATTGTTTGATTTTTATTTTTTTTTGTTGAGATGTTATTTGAATAAATAGAATCAAAGAACCAAAAAGAAATGTATTACCTATTAAATAAGCAATATTTCTAAAAATTGATATTTTAAATAATATTTTTTTTTGTGCTATGGTCATATTTTTAATTATTTCAAATAAATTATCGGTGTCATAATTCATGTATATTTTTGATATTGAACAAATATTTGGTGTAATAATATGATCAATTATAGTACTGATGAAAGCACTAAAAAATATTATTAATAAGATAGGTTGTATGTTTTTTATCAAAAAATTACAAGTGTCACGGTATAACGATATTGCCGTGATAAACATAAATATTCCTTATGTAATAATTATAATTTCAATAATATAATTAATATGTATAAATAATTTTATATATAAAAATTATAAAATATGAATATATAATTTGATTATATATTTTTAAAATTAAAATTAATATATGATAGTAATTAAAAATATTTTTTATAAAAATATAATGAATCATATTTTATTAATTATCTTAAGATAAATTAATTGAAAATAATAATCATTATGAATAGTATTATATTTTTCTAGTAGCATTCTTTAATTTAATTAATACTAATTTTAATTGATTAAATAATTTTTGTTCATCAATATAATTTTTTTCTATAATTTTGATAAAAACAGATCCGCAAATAACTCCTGACACTCCAGATGAAATTATATTTTTTATTTGTTGATCATTATAAATTCCAAATCCTTGTATTAATGGTATTGATGTTTGTTTTTTTAAATCCATAATTAATTGATTAATTGAAATAGAATTTTTGTTATGCATTCCAGTAATACCAGAACGAGATAATAAATATATATAACTTTTGGAACGATTACAAATTTTATTAATTAATGTAGAATCAGCATTAGGAGGACAAATAAAAATTGGACTAATTTTGTTTTTTTTTGATTCAATTATAAACATTTCATGTTCTTCAATAGGAACATCAACTAATAATATTGAATCAATTTTAATTTCTTGACATCTTAAGTAAAAATTTTTTATACCATTTTGTAATACTAAATTTGAATATAGTAGTAATCCAATGGGTATTTGAGTATATTTTTCTCTGATTTTTTGTAACATTAAAAAACATTTTGATGTTGTCATACCATTTTTTAAAGCACGAAAATTGGCACGTTGTATAATAGGACCATCCGCTAATGGATCTGAAAATGGCATTCCTAATTCTAAAGCGTCTGCACCATTTTGAATTAATATATCAATTATCTTTAATGAAAGATTAATTGTTGGATCTCCAAGTACTACAAATGGTATGAATGCTCTTTCTTTAAGTAAATTTAAATTATAGAATAATTTTTTATAAAGTGTCATAAAATATTTCCTTATTATTGTCTAAAATATTTTTTACTGTAAGAATGTCCTTATCCCCCCTACCAGATAAATTCACAATCAAAATTTGTTTTTTATCATGATTTTGATTCATGATTTTTAATGCATATGATAATGCATGAGATGATTCTAAAGCAGGTATAATACCCTCTTTTTTACAAAGTAGTTGAAAACTAGATAATGCTTCATGATCATTCACGGTTACATAAGATACTCGTCCAGTTTTTTGCAACCATGCATGTTGAGGGCCTACTGATGGAAAATCTAATCCTGCTGATATAGACCAGGATTCTTTAATTTGACCTTCATCATTTTGTAATAGTTTAGATTTCATTCCAAAATATATACCAGTTTTCCCTTTACATAAAGTAGCCCCATGTTTTTGAGTATTTAATCCTAATCCACCTGGTTCTACTCCAATTAGCTTTACAGATTCATCATTTAAAAATTCATTAAAAATACCAATTGCATTAGATCCTCCTCCAACGCAAGCTAAAACTATATTTGGTAATATACCTTCTTGTTTTAAAATTTGTTTTTTTGTTTCGATACCAATAATTTTTTGAAATTCTCTTACTATAGTAGGATATGGATGAGGTCCGGCTGCAGTACCCAACATATAATATGTAGAATCATAATTTTCAGACCAATCTCTTAAAGCTTCGTTACAGGCATCTTTTAGACTACATGATCCATTATTTACAGAAATAACTGTCGCTCCTAATAATTTCATTCTAAAAACATTTTGTGATTGTCTTATAATATCTTTTTCTCCCATATAAATTCGACATTTAAGACCTAATAATGAACAAATCATTGCAGTGGCAACACCATGTTGACCAGCTCCTGTTTCTGCTATAATTGTTTTTTTTTTCATTCTTATTGCTAATAATGCTTGTCCAATAACTTGATTAGTTTTATGTGCTCCTCCATGTAGTAAATCTTCTCTTTTTAAATAAATTTTAGTTTGAGTGCCTTGTGTTAAATTTTTACATAAAGTTAAAGCTGTTGGTCTACCGGCATAATTAATTAATAAATTAGATAACAATTTATTAAATTCAACATCATTTAATGCTTTAACAAATTCTTCTTCTAATTTTTTAAGCGGGATTACTAAAATTTGAGGAACATACATCCCACCAAATTCACCAAAATAAGCATTTAATATAGTCATCTTTACCTCAATAATAATTTTAATTGTATTGCATTATTTATAATAACGAAGTATATGAAAAATATTTTTAATTTTTTCTTTGTCTTTCACACCAGGTTTTTTTTCTACACCAGAGTTAAAATCTAGCCCAACACAACCGATTTTAGATGCATTAAAACAATTTTGTTCATTTAACCCACCAGCTAGTAAAACTTTTTTTAAACAAGAATTTTTTAATAATGACCAATCAAATGTTTTACCTGTTCCTCCTCCATTTTTATTATCAAATAGATAATAATTAACATTTTTCCAATTGTATTGAGGTATGTTTTTGTCAATATAAAAAGCTTTCCAAATTTGAGTATTTTTTGGAATGATTTTTAATAAATTATTTATGTATTCTTGATTTTCACTACCATGTAGTTGAATACCATACAATTGTAAATCATTGATTTTATAATTAATATTAATAATAGGTTCATTACAAAAGACACCAATATATTTTAATTTTACTTGTTCTACAATTTTTTTTGCAATTTTGTCATGAATATATCTAGTTGAATTTTTAAAAAAAATTAAACCACCATAAATAGCACCATAATATTCAGCTGTTTGGGCATCTTGTAATCTAGTTAATCCGCAAATTTTATTTTTCCCTACCATAATACTTTTAATAGATTCTTCTAAATTATTAGACAACATTAAAGAAGAACCAATTAAGAATCCATTAACTAAATCACTTAATTCTCTGACTTGATTATAGTTTGATATTCCGGATTCAGAAATAATAGTAATATTTTTTGGAATTGATATTGCTAATTTTCGAGTATAATCTAAATTAATTGTTAGATCATGCAAATTACGATTGTTGATTCCTATAACTTTAGCTTTTAAATAAATAGCACGGTCTACTTCATTTTGATTATTGACTTCAGTTAAGATTCCCATTTTCATGCTTTGAGCAATCTCAGACAATATTACATATTGTTGATCTGATAATACTGATAACATTAATATAATTGCATCTGCTTGATAATAACGAGCTAAATATATTTGATATGGATCGATAAAAAAATCTTTACATAATATTGGTTGATGTAAAATTGATCTACATTGAGTAATATTTTGAAAATCACCATGAAAATAATGTTGATCTGTTAAAATTGAAACAACAGAAGCATAATGCTTGTATGTATTAGCTATTTGTTTTATATTAAATTTTTTATTAAGTAAACCAAGAGATGGAGAGTATTTTTTACATTCAAAAATAAATGCAGGTTTATTTTTTTTTAAAGCAAGATAAAAATCTTTATTTGTAACTGTTATTTTATTTTTAAAAGACAACAATGGTTCTTCAACTTTTTTTTTATCTAACCATATTTTTTTATTTATTATGATTTTTTGTAAAAAAGTTTTTTTCATAATTATCCTCTTTTGTTAGAAATTTTTTTAATATATTGATCAATTTTCCCACTTGTAATAATAGACAATGCATATTCAGTATTTTCTTTTAAGTCTTCATTTCCAAATATTTTAAGTAACATGGCTACATTAATTGCTATAGTTTGCATATGAGTAATATTTCCATTACCTTCCAATAAATTTTTCATCGATTCTGAATCATTTGAAAAAGAAATATTTTTAAATAAATGTTGTTTATTATTTTTAATTCCAAAACTTTCTGCAGTTAGTTGGTAAGAAATAATTTTGTTATGATTGAGTTCTACAACTTCAGTAATTCCATTTAATGTAACTTCATCGGTTCCATTACTATGTATTACTATTGCACGATCATAATTTAATAATTTTAATGCTTTAGCCATCGTTAACAATAGTGTTTTTTTATAAACACCGACAACAATTAAAGATGGTTTGGCTGGATTTAATAATGGAGCAATAATATTAAAAAAAGTTGTCGTTGATAATACTTTACGTACTGACATAGCATATTGAAATCCAGTATGATATTTAGTAGCCAGTAAAAAACAAATATTATATATATCTAATATATTTTTTGATTGCAATGATGACAAATCAGTACTAATTTCAAAATATTTTAAAAAATCTGCAGACCCTGATTTGCTAGAAATACTATTATTACAATGTTTAATGATTTTTATACCTGATATTGCAGCAACAATAGCGCTAATAGTAGATATATTAATTGTATATTGACAATCTCCTCCAGTACCCACAATATCAGCAAAAATATAATTTGGTTTAGGAAACAATTCACATTTTTTTAAAAATATTTTTACTGCTCCAACAATTTCTTCAGCAGTAATATTTCTAACTTTCATTGCAGTTAAAATGGCGCTGAGCTGTATATTGTTTATCTTTCCTTCTATAAAATTACTAAATAAATGATAACTTTCATATTCTGTTAAAGATGATAATTGATATAATTTGTTTAAAATTTTTTTCATGTGTAGATCTTTTTTAAAATTGTTAGAATGAAAAAATATAAAAAATAACTATAAGTAAACTTAGTATTATAATACTAGATTTTTCTTTTAAACAATAAAATTAATTTATATTAAAGAATTTTTATAGTTATCGTTAAAAGATAACTATCTTGCAAAGATTTGCATATTTAAAAGATAGTTATAATATATATTAATTAAATACCAAAAATCATTATTAACAATAATTTTATAAGATTTGTTTATTAATATAAATTAATATATATCTTATATCTATATTCAAAAATGATTGTTTATTGTGAGGGGGTTATGATCAATAAAGTCATGATCTGTATTTTATTTTTAATTGTATCTATTACTTGGGGGACTACTTGGATTGCTATGAAAATAGCATTAATGACTATTCCTCCTTTATTTGTCACGTCAGTAAGATTTTTAATTACTGCTTTGATCTTGATGTTAATAGGATTATTAACAGGAAAACCACTCTTATTTCCTCCTGGTAAAAAAAAATTTCAATTAATAATGTGTATATTTTATTTTTTATTACCATTTACTCTTATGTTATATGGCGGTGCACATGTTAGTTCATCATTAGCATCAATCATTTTTTCAACTATGCCAGTTTTAATATTTTTATTTTCATACTTAATTATGAAAGAAAAAATTTGTATAATTAAAGTAGTTGGTTTAATTATATCTTTATCGTCATTATTAATGATATTATTAAGTCAAATAAATGTTAGTTCTATAAATCAATTGAAAGGAATAATAGCATTATTATTAGCTTTAATTAGTCATGCTTTAATTTATTCTAAATCTAAAAAAGAATTTTCTAGTTTATCTATTTTTACTTTAAATACTTTACCATCTTTTTTTTCAGGAATAATATTATTATTGTTTTCTATAATATTTGAAAAACCAAATTTAATACATTTTTCTAAAGAATCTATGTTTGCTATATTGTATTTAGGTAATATTTCTGGAGTTTTTGGTATATTAGCATATTTTTATCTTCAAACAAAAATTAGTATTTTTAAAGCATCAATTATATTTCTTATTTTTCCTTTTATTTCTATTTTTTTAGAATATATTTTTTTTGGTTCTGTAGTTTCTATGAATATTCTTTTTATGTTTATTATATTAGTCTTAGGTATTTTGTTAACTTTGTTGCCTTGCAAATGTCAAAAAAAAAAAATATAGTATTGGATAATAATTTTTATTATTCTTAATATTAAATTATATTAATTACATTTTTTGATTGTTATATTTATTGATTTTTTATTCATGGTATTAAGTACATAAAATACATATTTTTATATATAAAAATAATCTATTTATAATCTATATAATCTATTATATAAAGCATGATTGAATTAGAATTTAAATGATCAATGATATTAAATAAATACAAAATTAATTTCTTTAATTAATTGTATAAAGTTATTCATACATATTGCTTTTTTAAAATTTTGACAAATTTAAGATACATTATACATATGACAGAAAAAATACAAAAGATTTTAGCAAATTTAGGATTGGGTTCAAGAAGAAAAATAGAACAAGTAATTATTTCAGGAATGTTGTTCATCAATGGTCTTAAAGTCAATATTGGAGATCGATTTATATTAGAAAAAATAAAAACTATATATTTTCATAAAAAATTTTATTATTTTAAAAAAAAACTAAAAAAAAAAATTCGAATGTTAATTTATAATAAACCAGTTGGAGAAATTTGCACTAATTATGATATAAATAATCGAGATACTGTATTTAAATCGTTACCATTATTAACTAATCAAAAATGGATTAGTATTGGCAGATTAGATTTAAATACTAGTGGTATTTTATTATTTACTAATTGTGGTAATTTAGCACATACTTTAATGCATCCTAGTTCTAATTTAGAAAGAGAATATAAAGTTCGTGTTTTTAGTTTAAATAATAGTGAATCTAAAATAAATTTGTTAAAACAAGGAAGAATATTAAAAGATGGTTTTGCAAAATTTAATATTATTAAATATGAAAGTGGAAAAGGAAAAAATAAGTGGTTTACAGTAACATTACTGGAAGGTAGAAATAGGGAAGTAAGACGGTTATGGCAATCTGTTAATTGTTCTGTAAGTAAATTAATAAGAATTCGTTATGGTAATATTGTTTTACCTCCAGATTTAAAATTAGGACATTGGAAAGAATTAAAATATCTTGATATTCATAATCTTATCAAAATTAGTTCTAAAAAAAAATATTTATAATATATAATTTTTATAATATTTTTAAATAAATATCATTTTATCATTTTTATAATTATTTTAAAAAATATTTTATTTATAATGTTTATTTAAAATTCATCATTTTTAATGCAATCAAAAATTGTTTTTATAAAAATATTTTTATTTTTGTTATGATAAAAATAGATTTTTTTATTATATTGAGATAAATTTAAAATATATAAAAATATAATAATGGTGATTATTATGAATTTTTTGTGTAATTATTTTTTGTTTATATCAAAATTTTTTACTATCATAATATTAACGATAACTACTTGTTTCTTCATCGCTAATATTATTTCAAAAAAAAGAAGTAACAATGGTAAAATAAAAATTACTATTTTAGATAAAGATTTTGAAGATATAAAAAATAATATTTTATTATCAACAATGTCTACTATAGAAAAAAAAATCTGGTATAAATTAAAAAAAAAAAAAATAAAGAATAAAATACATCAAGCAAAAATAGCAGGATTAAATAACTTAAACATTAACAAACCAAAATTATATATTTTAGATTTTAAAGGTAGCACAGATGCTCATGAAGTATCAAATTTAAGAAAAGAAATTTCAGCTATTATTTCTGTCGCTCAAAAAAATGATGAGGTTTTATTAAGATTAGAAAGCTCAGGTGGAATAGTTCATGGTTATGGTTTAGCAGCTTCACAATTACAAAGACTGAAAAATCGAAATATTTATTTAACTATTGTAGTAGATAAAATAGCTGCTAGTGGTGGATATATGATGGCATGTGTTGCTGATCATCTGGTAGCTGCTCCATTTTCTATTATTGGATCAATAGGAGTAGTATCTCAATTACCAAACTTTAATAGATTTTTAAAGAAAAATGATATTGATTTTGAATTACATACTTCAGGATCTCATAAAAGAAATTTGACGATATTTGGTAAAAATAATGAAGAGGGAAGAAAAAATTTATGTGATCAATTAAAAATAATACATACGTTATTTAAAACTTTTGTAAAAGATATGAGACCAAATTTAGATATAGATTCTGTTTCTAATGGAGAATATTGGTTTGGTTCAGTGGCTTTAAAAAAAGGTTTAATTGATGATATTAATACTAGTGATGATATTATTTTTTCTAAAAAAAATCGTTTTTGCCTAATTCATATACAATATTTAAAAAAAAAAAATTTTTTAAGTTTTTTATTAAAAAATGTATTAAATAATTTAATAAATATCATAAGAATTTTTATATAAAAAATCAATATAGATAATTTATTAATATCATTAATAGTCATTAAATTTTATTACATGTTTTTTTCAACAAACATTTTATTTTTTAAAATTAGATTATGAATAAAAAATTTATTTTTATATTTTATTTTATAAAAATAATTAAATAATTTTTATATTTTAAAATATATTTTTCAATATATTTATATTTCAATTTTAACAAAAAAAAATTATTTTTATTTTTAATAATTTAACAATGAACATCAATTTTTAATATTTTTATTTTTTCTTTAAAATTTAATAATTTAATTCATTGTTAATATAAAAATAATTAGATTCATTAATGAATATTGTTCTGTAAATATAAAAATTATTTTCATAAAAAAATTAATATATATAATATATTTTGAATTTATGTAAAAAATTAGGTAATTATATAATATGAATAAAAATTTAGTAATAGTTGAATCTCCAGTAAAAGCAAAAACTATTAGTCAATATTTAGGTAAAAATTATATTGTTAAATCAAGTTTTGGACATATAAGAGATTTACCAATAAAAAATAATATTTATCAAAATAAAAATAAAAAGATAAATACTATAAATAAAAAAAAATCTTGTATTGGATTCCAAAAAGAAAATTTTTTAAATAAAATTGGAATTGATCCTTATAATAATTGGAAAACAAAATATATAATATTAAAAGACAAAAAAAAAATTATTTCTGAAATTAAAACTATTTCTAAAATAGCTAATTATATTTATTTAGCTACCGATCTTGATCGAGAAGGAGAATCCATAGCGTGGCATTTAAAAGAAATTATCGGAGGTGATCAATCTAAATTTCGTCGTGTAATTTTTAATGAAATTACTAAAAATGCTATTAAATATGCTTTTAAAAATTATTCTAGTATTAACATGAATAAAGTATATGCTCAACAAGCTCGTCGATTTATGGATAGAATTGTAGGTTATATGGTATCTCCCTTATTATGGAAAAAAATTTCTAGAAATCTTTCCGCTGGACGAGTTCAATCAGTAGTAGTGCGTATTATTGTTGATAAAGAACACTCTATTAAAAATTTTTCTCCAAAAGAATATTGGAAAATGTATGTTTCTTTTAAAATGTTAGATAATGAACCATTAGTTTTACCAGTCACTCATTTTAAAAATAATTTATTTATTCCTAAAAGTCATCAAGAAACACAATTAGCAAGTAATCAAATCAAATTGTCTTCTTGTATAGTTGAAAATAAAGATGAAAAAATAATTTATATAAAATCTAATCCACCATTTATTACTTCTACTTTACAGCAAACAGCTAGTAATATATTAGGGTTTTCAGTAAAAAAAACAATGATTATAGCTCAAAAATTATATGAAAATGGATATATTACTTATATGAGAACTGATTCTGTTATGGTTAGTCAAAATGCTATTGACATGGTTAGAAAATATATTGAAAAAAATTATGATGATTGTTATTTGCCAAAAATTCCAAATTTCTTTATAAAAAACAATCATTCACAGGAATCTCATGAAGCAATACGTCCAGTAAATATATTTCAATGTAGTGATGATTTATATAATTTATCTTCAGATGAAAAAAAAATATATAAATTAATTTGGTCTCAATTTTTAGCTTCTCAAATGACTGAATCTCAATATCAATTACAAACATTAACTATTCGAGCTCATAATTTTCAATTACATAAAAAAATAAAAAAAATATTTTTTGATGGTTGGACTAAAATAATAAAAAAAACAGATTTTAAAAAATCTAATAATTTATTTTTTAACTTTTCTATTGGAGACAAATTAAATATACAATCTATAGATTATCAACAATGTTTTTCTAAACCGCCTATTAGATTTAATGAATCTTCTTTGATTAAAGAATTAGAAAAAAAAGGAATAGGAAGACCATCAACATATTCTTTAATTATGTCTACTATACAAAATCGTGGATATGTTTGTTTAAAACAAAATAAATTTTATGCTAAAAAAATTGGTGAAATAGTTACTAAACGTTTAATAAATTCATTTCAAGAATTAATGAATTATGATTTTACAGCAAATATGGAATCTCAATTAGATCAAATAGCTCATGATCAATTATCATGGATCACTGTGTTAGATAATTTTTTTTGTAATTTTTATCAAAATTTTAAAGAATCAGAAAAAAATCCAGAAAATGGAGGAATGAAACCAAATTTTATTGTAAATACCTCTATAAAATGTAAAAATTGTCAAGATAGTATGGTTATACGTACAGCAAAAACAGGTGTTTTTTTGTCTTGTTCAAATTATTCTAATTTTTCTAAAGAAAAATGTAAATATACTATTAATTTAATTCCGGAATATGATTTTTTAAATATGATACAATCATCTTGTAATGATAATGAAAAAAATAATATTTATAAAAATTGTAAGATATGTCACGTTTCAACTGATAAATATTTGATGGATGAAAAACATAAATTACATATCTGTGATAATTATCCTGATTGTAATTATTATAAAATAGAAAAAGGTTTTTTCCCTATGCAAGATTATATGGGGCAAATGGTGAAATGTGAAATATGTCATTCTCAAATGTGTTTTAAAGTAGGTAAATTTGGAAAATTTTTATTATGTTCTAAAGATAATTGTAATAATACTAGAAAAATTTTAAACAACGGAAAAATCAATGTGCCTAAAATTATTCCAATACCATTACCTGAGTTAATTTGTAAAAAATCAGATGCTTTTTTTGTTATAAGAAACGGAATTTCAGGAATATTTCTTGCCGCAAACACTTTTCCAGTTTCTCGTGAAACTAGAACACCATATATAGAAGAACTAGTACGTTTTAAATATTTATTGCCTCCAGAAATTTTGTATTTAACTAGTGCACCTGTACAGGATAATGAAGGAAACAAGACTATTTTAAGATTTGATAAAAATAAAAAAGTTCAATATATTGGTTCAAAAAAAAATGGTAGATATACTTTATGGAGAGCTTTTTTTAAAAATAATGAATGGACAGTATTAAATGAATGATAAATATTTATAAAAAATAATATTTTAAAAACTAATTTAATTGACAACTATTTTAATAGTTGTGCTTAAAATTAATATTTTAATAACGTTGTAATGAAATATATCTAAGGAATATTAAATGAAATTACAGCAACTTCGTTATATTGTAGAAGTAGTAAATCATAATTTAAATGTATCTTCTACTGCAGTAGGATTGTATACTTCACAACCTGGTATTAGCAAACAAGTAAGAATGTTAGAAGATGAATTAGGAGTGCAAATTTTTATGCGTAGTGGTAAACATTTAACTAATGTAACAAGTACTGGTGAAGAAATTATCCGAATTGCTAGAGACATTTTATCCAAAATTGAATCTATTAAATCAATTGCAGCAGAACATACATGCCCAGATAAAGGATCTTTATATATAGCGACAACACATACTCAAGCTAGATATGCATTACCTAATATTATAAAAAACTTTATGAAAAAATATCCTAAAGTATCTTTGCATGTTCATCAAGGTTCACCAAAACAAATAGCTGATTCTGTCGCCAGGGGTAATGTTAATTTTGCTATAGCTACTGAATCTTTTCATTTATATGAAGAGTTATTAATGTTGCCATGTTATTATTGGAATAGATCTATTATAGTTCCTTTAAAACATGAATTAGCTAATAAAAAATACATTACTATTGAAGATTTATCTAAATATCCACTAGTAACTTATACATTTGGATTTACCAGTAGATCAGAATTAGATCAAGCATTTAATAAAGCTGGTTTAACACCTCACATAGTATTTACAGCTACAGATGCAGATGTAATAAAAACTTATGTCAGATTAGGATTAGGAGTTGGTATTATAGCTAGTATGGCTATTGATAAAAAATTAGATATAGATTTATTTCAATTATCAGTTAATAATATTTTTTCTAACAGTACGACTAAAATTGGTTTTAGAAGAACTATTTTTTTAAGAAGTTATATGTATGATTTCATTCGAAAATTTGCTAATCATTTAACTCGGGATTTAGTAGATTATGCATTATCGCTTCGTTCTAATAAAGAAATTGATGAAATATTTCAAAAAATATCATTACCCATTAAGTAATTATTACAATAATGATGAATAATATATATTTAATTTATTTTATATAAAAATATATTCAGGTCAATAATATTAAAATATTTTTTTATTGCATAATATTAAATATTATAAATTTTATTTTTATTGATATTTATTTTCAATTTTTTTAAATATATAAAAATATAATATTAAAATATTAATATTTAATGTTTTTTATTTTATCAAAAACTAAACGTATAAATTTAGAATGTCCTATTAAAGAAATACCGGATTGAAGATAATTACAACCACCTCTAAAATCACATATTAAAGCACCAGATTCTTTTAATTGTAATTCTCCAGCATAGAAACTCCATGGTGTAAAATTCATATTAAATAAGCAATCTAATCTTCCAGTTGCGACATAAGCTAAATCAAGAGTATTTGAACCACTCAATCGAAAATGTATTTTTTCAATAAGTAAAATTTTCATTATTTGCAAATATAAATTATGTGATTTATGTTGATTTAAAATATTGATAGAAATAGTAGAAAACATCAATTTAGAAACATTGTTACATCTCATTCTATAACCATTAATTTGAGCACCTTTTCCTTTAATCGCGGTGAATAATTCATTCTTAATAGGATCGTAAATAACAGAAATCTCTGTTTGATTTTTTATTTGAACAGCTATAGATATACAAAAATGAGGTATATTTTTGCTGAAATTAGTTATACCATCTAATGGATTAATAATCCATTGAATCTCATTGAATTTCTTGTTTAATATAGTTTTGTTAGTGCAAATTGCATGATGAGGATAAGATTTTGAGATAGTTTCTATAATTTTTTTTTCAGAAATATAAATAATATTTTCAAGATTGTTTATATTATTATCTTTGCAAATTGTATTTTTTTGTAAATCATATTTTTGAACAATAAAATTACCTCCTTTTCTTACAGCACGTATAGCAATATTTAACATTGGATGCATAAATTTTTCCATTTTTTATAATGATAAATTGTATATATAATTATATACAAAAATATTCTTGAAGTATTGATTTTTTTAAAAATTATATTTAAATAAATTATTTTTAATTGAAGTATAATAAGTCATATATACTTATATATACTTGATTATTTTAATAAAAAAATATTTTTTTACATACAACAATTATTAATATATATAAGGTTTATAAATTTTTTGAAATATATCAACATATGAATTAGATAAAATAATTTAAAATTCTGTAATTTTATAGTATTACAATATTTTGTTAATTATAATTACTTTATTGTATTTTAAACAATATTAAAAATGTAAAGAAAGAATATGTCAATACATTCAAAGCATGCTTTTTTATGTTCTAAAAAAATTAATTTATTAAATTTAAATTATTGTCAGTTGAAAAAATTTATGCAGAATTTAGGAGAAAAACCTTTTCGAGCTATTCAAATTATGCAATGGATATATCGTTATTTTTGTACTGATTTTTATAAAATGACAAACTTAAATAAAACATTACAAATGAAATTAAATCAACATGCATATATTGCTTCTCCTGTTTTTTTAAACCCTCAATATTCTTGTGATGGAACAATTAAATGGACTGTAGAAATAAAATCTAAATTTTTTGAAACAGTTTATATCCCAGAAAAAAATAGAGCTACGTTATGTGTATCTTCACAATTTGGATGTGCTTTAAAATGTCATTTTTGTGCTACAGGTAAAATAGGTTTTCAAGGAAATTTAAATTTATCAGAAATTATTGGCCAATTATGGAATGTTTCAAAAATACTTAATTTAAAAAATTCAAATAAATTTCCAAAAATTACAAATGTAGTATTTATGGGTATGGGTGAACCATTATTAAATTTTAACAATGTTGTCAGTGCATTAGAAATTATGTTAGATAAAAATGGTTTTCAACTATCAAAAAATCATCTTACAATTTCTACTGCTGGTATAGTTCCTGCATTAAATAAATTGAGTCAAGTAATAGATATTTCTTTAGCTATTTCATTGCATGCCCCTAATAATCAATTACGTAATTTATTAATGCCAATTAATAAAAAATATAATATTGATTTATTATTAAATGCAGTAAAACAATATTTAAAAAAATCTACTGCTAACAGGGGTTATGTAACAATTGAATATGTTATGTTAAATAATATTAATGATACATTAGAACATGCAAAAGAATTAGTAAAATTATTAAAAAATATTCCAAATAAAGTAAATTTAATTCCTTGGAATAATTTTATTGGATCTAACTATGTTTGTAGTAGCAAGATAAAAATAATAAAATTTTCGAAATTTTTAAAAGACCATGGTATTTTTAATACTATTAGAAAAAATAGAGGACAAGATATTTATGGTGCTTGTGGTCAATTAATTGGCCAAAAAAATTTTTAAAAATTTATAGTTAAAAAGATACTATTACTGTCGTAAAAATATTAATTAAAATATTTATATAAATAATTATTTGTTTTATTAATATTTTTATTTATTATTATTTATTAATTATTAAAATTATTGTGCGTATTAAAAAAAAATGTATTAATATTTATTATCGTTAGTAAAATATGAATAACAATTATTATTTTAAAAGAATTATTTATATAATAATATGATTATTTAAGGCAATATAGTGAAAAAAAATTTTCAATCTATTAGAGGAATGCATGATTTTTTACCAAAAGATCTAAGTATTTTTAATAATATAAAAAATATATTAATAAAAATATTAAATAATTATTGTTATTCTGAAATTAACATGCCTATTTTAGAAAATACAAATTTATTTACAAGAACAATAGGGAATATTACTGATATTGTTGAAAAAGAAATGTATTCTTTTACAGATCAAAGTGGAAATAGTTTAACCCTAAGACCTGAGGGAACTGTTGGATGTGTAAGAGCATGTATAGAAAATGGTTTGATTTATAATCAAATACAAAAATTGTGGTATCTTGGTCCAATGTTTAGATATGAAAGACCACAAAAAGGCAGATATCGACAATTTTATCAACTTGGAGTAGAGGCTTTTGGTTTTGATGGTCCTGATATTGATGTAGAATTAATTATGTTAACAGTGCGATGGTGGAAAAAATTGAATTTATTACCATATTTAAATTTAGAAATTAATTCAATAGGATCTCTTCAATCTCGTTTAATATATCAAAAAGAATTGATAATATTTTTAAATAAAAATAAACTATCTTTAGATTTAGAATCAAGAAAAAAAATATTGACTAATCCATTAAGAATTTTAGATACTAAAAATAAAAACGTTCAACTATTATTAAAACAAGGGCCAAAATTACATGATTATTTTGATAAACCATCATATGTTTATTTTGAACAACTGTGTCAATTATTAGATTCTATGAATATTAATTATCAAATTAATAGTTTATTAGTCAGAGGATTAGATTATTATAATGATACTGTATTTGAATGGACTACAAAATATTTAGGATCTCAAAATACTATTTGTGCTGGTGGACGTTATAATTCATTAGTATCTTATATAGGTAATCAATCTGTACCTGCAATTGGATTAGCTCTTGGTATGGAACGTTTAATGTTATTGTTTAAAAATATATATCAAACGTCATGTATAAAATCGAATTTTTCAATAGATATAAATATTCTTTTTTCTAATTATACGATTGAATCGATGCAACTAGCCGAAGAAATTAGAAATAAATTTCCAAATTTAAAAGTCATGATAAATTATTCAGGTGGATCAATTAAAAAACAATTAAAAAAAGCTAATAAATTTTTCACTTTAATTGTTTTATTTTTTTTTAAAAACAAAAATCATGAATTTGTCGTATCTATGCAAAATTTAAAAAAAAATAGTGTAATATATTTGTTTAAACATGAAGTGATAGAAACATTAAGTAAAATATTTAATTAAAATAAAATAAAAAATTATTTTTAATAATTATAAATAATTTTTTATTTAAAATATTATTGATATATTTTTATATATAATCAATATTAATTACAATGCATTTTAACTATGAGATAAATTACAATTGTGTTTAAAAATAAAAATAATATTCGTGAATATGATATTAAATTATGGAATGCTATTGAATCAGAAAATAATAGACAAGAAAATCATATTGAATTAATAGCTTCAGAAAACTATGTTAGTAGAAGAATTATGGAAGCTCAAGGATCACAATTAACAAATAAATATGCTGAAGGTTATCCTGGAAAACGTTATTACAATGGTTGCCAACATGTGGATACTATTGAAAACATAGCTATTCAAAGGGCTAAGAAGTTATTTAAAGCCAATTATGCTAATGTACAACCTCATTCAGGTTCACAAGCTAATTTTGCTGTATATCATGCATTATTAAATCCAGGAGATAAAATATTAGGAATGGATTTAACACATGGAGGACATTTAACTCATGGTGCATATGTAAATTTCTCTGGGAAAATATATTTTTCAATTGCATATGGTCTAAACAAAAATGAAGAAATTGATTATGAAAATTTAAATGATCTTGCAGAAAAACATAAACCAAAAATAATTGTTGGAGGTTTTTCATCCTATTCTGGTATTTGTAATTGGAAATTAATGCGTAAAATAGCAGATAATATTCAAGCGTATTTATTAGTTGACATGGCTCATATTGCTGGTTTAGTAGCAACTGATTTATATCCTAGCCCATTACCTTATGCACATGTAGTAACAACTACTACTCATAAAACTTTAGCTGGACCGAGAGGTGGTTTGATATTATCTCAAGAAAAAGATGAATCCTTGTATAAAAAAATTAATTCTTCTGTATTTCCTGGTATTCAAGGAGGTCCTTTAATGCATGTTATAGCTGCTAAAGCAATAGCTTTCAAAGAAGCTATGGAAATATCTTTCAAAGAATACCAAAAACAAATTTTAAATAATGCAAAATATATGTCAAATATTTTTATTGCTGAAGGATATCATGTAATTTCTGGTGGAACTCATAATCATTTATTTTTATTAAATTTAGAAAATAAAAAGTTAACTGGGAAAATGGCTAGTAATTTATTAGATTTAGCCAATATTACTGTTAACAAAAATTCTATACCTTATGATAAACAAAATCCTTTTGTAACTTCAGGTATAAGAATAGGAACTCCAGCTATTACTCGTCGTGGTTTTAAAGAAAAAGAAATAGAACAACTAACATATTGGATAATTAATATATTAAATGATAGCAGTGATAGCAATCAAATAAAAATGATTAAAAAACAAGTTCTAAATATGTGTAGACGGTTCCCAGTCTATATATAAATTCCATTTATAAAAAAATAGACATTTTATATTAATGAAATTGAATATTAACGAAAACAATAAATTTTTATTATTGTTAATAAACTTGTTTATTAACAATAATATTATTGATATTTTATAACTTTAATAAATGTTAAAAATTATAACATGTACATTAAAATATAAAATTAATGTTTATTATGATTATGCAACAGTACAATATATAGATATTATGAAAATAATTTTTTATTTCAAACATAAAAATTATTATTTTTATTGTGCTGCGTTATAATAATTTTTGTTTTTTATCTTAGATATATTATTAAATAGAATAGTATTTTTTTCAATTTTTTCTTTACTTAAAATTTTTTTTTCTGGTGACAAATTTAATTTTTTAAATAATTCAAGATCATTTTTTTCTTCTGGATTGGAAGCGGTAAGTAATTTACAACCATAAAAAATAGAATTAGCTCCAGCCATAAAACACATTGCTTGTGTTTGTTGATTCATTTTTTCTCTTCCTGCAGATAATCTAATATAAGATTTAGGCATCATAATTCTAGTTAATGCAATTATTTTAACAAAATCAAAAGGATCAACTTCATTCACATTTTCCAATGGAGTCCCTTTTATTTTTATTAACATATTGATAGGAATGCTTTCTGGTGGTTTTTCTAAATTGGATAATGTAATTAATAATTGTAATCGATCTGTAATAGTTTCACCTAAACCAATAATACCTCCAGAACAAATTTTCATTCCACTATTGCGAATAATATTCAAAGTATTTAATCTATCTTGATAAGTTCTAGTTGTTATGATTTTTTTGTAAAATTCATTCGAAGTATCTAAATTATGATTATAAAAATCTAATCCTGCAGAATGTAATAATTTTGCTTGTGATTTTGTTAACATTCCAAGTGTCATGCAAGTTTCCATTCCTAGTTTTTTTACTTCTTTTATAATTTTTATCAAATATGGCATATCTCTATCTTTAGGATTTTTCCATGCAGCACCCATGCAAAATCTAGAAGATCCTGACAATTGAGCTTTTTTTGCAGCATTTATTATCTTGTTTATTTGCATCAAAGGTTGAATATCAATATTAGTTTTATATCGAGAACTTTGTGGACAATATTTACAATCTTCTGGACATGCACCAGTTTTTATAGATAATAAAGTGCTAATTTGTATTTTATTAGGATTGAAATTTTCACGGTGTATCGTTTGAGCTTGAAACATTAATTCAAAAAATGGTTTTTTTATTAACAGCATGACCTGATCATAATTCCAAGATGTTTTCATAATTTAATCTCCAAAAAAATCATGTATATTAATATATAGATGAATAATTATATAATAGATATTAATTTATATTAACTAAGTATATTTTAATAATTATTTTTAAAATATAATTATTAATATAATCAAAATGATTTTTTTATTGTTACATAAAACCAATCAATATTTTTATTATTTAAATAAAAAATTGATAAATTTATGTAAAATTTTATCTGATGATATTTTAAAAAAAATTAATAAAAAATATTTTTTAATTCATTTTTAAAAATATTTTTATGATTCATTAATTTAATTTACATAATAATTATTATTTATCTCAATGAAAAAATAATCAAATTAAAATATTAATCGATAATATTTTATATACTTATTTTTTAATTGATATCCATAAAGGATTTTTTCCT